>SLPR01000144.1 GCA_007131895.1 Bacteroidales bacterium
ACGAACGTGCTGATGGTATTTCGCTGGATGGTACCCTTTACCTGCCTGCCGGATACAACAAGGAAACTGATGGCCCGCTGCCTACCATGCTCTGGGCGTATCCCCGTGAATTCAAGAGTGCTGATGCGGCAGGGCAGGTGAGTGGTTCGCCCTACACCTACACCCGTGTGGGGGCAACTTCTCCCGTGCTGCTGGCTACCCAGGGGTATGCCGTGCTCAACAATGCCAGCTTCCCCATCGTGGGTGAAGATGACAAAGAACCCAACGATACTTTTGTGGAGCAACTGGTGGCCAGCGCTGAAGCTGCCATCAACTTCCTGGTCGAAAAAGGGGTTACGGATCGTGAAAGGGTGGCTGTGTCAGGCCATTCCTATGGTGCTTTTATGACGGCCAATCTGCTGGCTCACTCCGACTTGTTTGCCGCCGGTATTGCCCGCAGTGGTGCCTACAACCGCAGCCTTACCCCGTTTGGCTTCCAGGCTGAGGAGCGCACCTACTGGGATGCACCCGAAGTGTACCACCACATGTCGCCTTTTACCTATGCCCACCAGATTGAGACACCCATGCTCATTATCCATGGTGCCGATGATAACAATTCAGGTACTTTTCCCATGCAAAGCGAAAGATTGTATGATGCCATGCGTGGCCATGGTGCCACCGTTCGCCTGGTAATGCTGCCCCACGAAGGGCACGGATACCGCGCCCGCGAATCAGCTCTGCACATGCACTGGGAATGGCTGGAATGGCTGGACAGGTATGTGAAAAATAAAGAGAATTAAATCCGGCCATGCCCTGACGCGAAGTTCAGGATGTGACAAAAAAATGTTTTTCAGAGTGAGGGCATGAATCTGGTTTATGCCCTCACTTCATTTGATCAGTTGCTATGCAATACCCCATCCCTCTTATCCATGGTCGTCTCATAAAACGCTACAAACGTTTTCTGGCTGATGTTACTCTTGACAGCGGTGAAGTGATTATAGCCCATTGCACCAACTCGGGAAGCATGAAAAGCTGTCTGGAGGAAGATGCCGAAGTGTATCTCTCACCGGTAACCGACCCCAAACGCAAAACCCGCTTCACCTGGGAGATGATCAAAATCAACGGCAGCTGGGTGGGCATCAATACTTCGTTGCCCAATAAGTTTGCTTATGAGATGATGAAGGAAAATGCCATTCCCGGCCTGGAAGGATACACCGAAATCAGAAGAGAAGTAAAATACAACGAAAGCCGCCTGGATATCTTTGCACAAAAGCCCGGTGAAACCTGCTTTGTGGAGGTGAAAAATGTGACTATGAAGGAGGGAGAGATGGCCCTTTTCCCGGATGCGGTAACCCTGAGAGGGCAGAAACATTTGAAAACATTAATGACATTGAAGGGAAAGGGTATCCGTGCCGTGATGCTCTATGTGATACAGCGCATGGATGTGGATGCTTTTGGTCCTGCCGTGGCCATTGACCCTGCTTATGCCTTATTGCTGAGAGAAGCTTACGAAAAAGGGGTGGAGATCATTCCTGTACAGGTGCGTGTAAGCCCGGAAAGCGTTGTTTTTGAAAGGGTATTGCCGGTGCGTTGGGAGGATGGAAAATAAGGGAAAGGGAATTCCTTTCATTTTCCATTGTTAAATCAAAAATAATGACTACTTTTGTGCCCCCAAACGATGGTTCCGTAGCTCAGCTGGATAGAGCAACAGCCTTCTAAGCTGTGGGTCACAGGTTCGAATCCTGTCGGAATCACGAAAAAAGCCTGGCATTTGCCGGGCTTTTTTGTTAAAAGCCCTTTCTAATTGCGTCACCAAATTTTTAGTCAGGGCATGAACTGTAGTCATACCCTGACTTGTTCTGCCTGCGCGTAGCTAAATTCAACTCAGTTGGTAAATCCTTGCCCGGTCGGGAGGCTAAGTCCCCGTCCGGGCTAATACATGAGATTAGTGGTCGGACGAACCGGAAGTCGTCTGACCACAAGGCAGGCACAGGCTGAATAGTCGCCACCGGACCAGAACCCTTGCCCGGTCGGGACTCTAAGCTCCCGTCCGGGCTAATGTATATTCCGCACATCTTAGGAATCAGGACCCAAAGAAAAAGCCCGGCTTCAACCGGGCTTTTTGCATTTCAATATACCTTAGATAAGGTTACTCTTCTTCTTCCAGTTCCACATCCAATACGGTGGCATTGCCTGCGGTAATCTCCACGTTTTCTATTTGTTGCGTCGCAAAGTCCCTGAGCGAGACCTCCACATTGTATTCTCCGGCATGTAAGCCTAATACGACGTACTGGCCTTCCTCACCTGAGAAAGTAGTGGTGTGCAGGGTGTCAGCTGCAAATACTGAAACCTGTGCTCCTTCAAGACCTGTTTCTTCCTGGTCAGTAATTACTCCGGTAAGTCTTCCGGCATTAGAAAGGTTGGTGGCACGGATAACAGGTTTGAAAATAAACCCATTGATGCCTGCAGGGGTGGCAGGATTTCCCTGTACCACAAAAGATTTGCTTACATCCACATCCAGCAACAGTTCCGAGGTGATCCCGCCGGTAACCACAATGGGAGGATTTACAAATACCTTGATGCCGGTTTGTGCGCCACTGGGCACATTCAGGTCATAAACATCACCGTTTTTGAGCACTACACTGGCCTCATCCACATAGAGTCGTACCAGGTTGTATTCTCCTGCCGGCACATTCAGATCGGCCAGGGTGGCTGTGACTCCGTTGGTAAGATCCAGAAGGTTCAGCGAGACCACTTCCTCCGAAAGGACAAGGTAGGGCGATCCTTCGCCGGCATCGCTCTTTCTCACTTCCACCTTGCTGATGGTAACATTGGCTTCTGCCACAAGGTCATGGGGGAAAGGCTCATCTGTAATATGAACTACAAGTCGTCCTTCCGATACTCCATTATCATCACTTTCACAGGAGGTTAGTAAGGCAATCAGTAGCACTGGCAATAAATACACTAAAAATTTGAATTTCATAGTTGATTGTTTTTTGGTTAATAGTTGCAGAAAATTATCGGATAATTCTGTTTTCTGCCTGAAGACATAAAGGGTCAAATTTCATACCACTACTGTACCTTTTTTGCGGGTAGGTTTGTGTGAGAGGCAAAAAGGTTGTGGATACTTGTCTGTGGAAAGCTTTACAGGAGTAATAATAAAAAACGAATACGAAGAAGGCAATTGGAAATTGTAGTAATAATTTCACACTTTGTTGAGATACCGTCAGGGAAATGCTTTAGAACGATTCGTTTTTACCTGAAGAAAGGATGCAGAACCATGAATCAGGACGGCAGCACATTAACGATTAATCGACTAAAAAATCCATCAAAGGAACAATTTATTCTGTAAAGCTTTGATATTAATATTTCTTTTGGCATTTTTGCATAGTATTTATGTTGGACAGAACGCCAAAGAAATGTATAAAAGAGAAGATCGTCCCACACCTCCTTACTGGCTGGCACTGATACCCCTGATAATAACCGGAGTCGGGCTGGGTTTTTCTGTATTTGTTTTTGACGCAGAGCCCCATTTCTCCTTGCTCATGGGTGCAACCGCCGCGGGATTTTGTGCTTACTTTTACGGCTATTCGTGGGAGGCCATCAAAGAAGGGTTTAAGGATTCCATCGCACGTACCATTCCTTCACTCTTGATTTTACTTATTATTGGCATGTTAATAGCCGTGTGGATTGCCAGTGGAATTGTTCCTGCTTTGATGTATTTTGGGTTTGAGTTTTTTGTGGCCCGCTGGTTTTTGCCATTGATCTTGCTGTTTTGTTCTCTGATGGCCCTGATAACGGGAAGCTCATGGTCCACCATCGGCACCATCGGGGTGGCTGCCATGGGAGTAAGTGAAGGCCTGGGGATTCCCCTGGCCATGACTGCAGGGGCCGTGGTGTCAGGCTCTTTTTTCGGCGACAAGCTTTCTCCCATGTCCGATTCCACCAATCTTACCCCTTCAGTGCTGGGTGTAAACCTGTATGATCATATCCGGCACATGCTTTATACTACACTTCCTTCCCTGGGTTTGTCGGCGGTGGTATTTGCCATCATGGGCTTTGTGGTCGCAGGCAACGGAAATGAAGGAGATGTGAGTATGTATACTGAAGGGTTTACCACTCATTTCAACCTCTCTCTATGGTTGTTTCTCCCTC
>SLPR01000028.1 GCA_007131895.1 Bacteroidales bacterium
AGAGGCACAGCGGGTTGCACTGGCGCGCACACTGGCATCTGACCCCGAAGTACTGCTGCTGGATGAACCCCTGGCAAGCCTGGATGTAACCCTGCGACTTGAACTTCGGGAGCTGCTCAAGGAAATCAATCAAAGCGGAAAGTCCATCATTCACGTCACCCATGACTATATGGAAGCTGCCACCCTCAGCAAAACCATTGCCGTAATCGAAAAAGGCGAATTGTTACAATGGGGCAGACCCGATGAGGTTTTCGGAAAACCGGTTTCCGAGTTTGTGGCCCGCTTCAGCGGTATAAAAAACATCTTCCAGTGCAGTTTTGACCCCAGTGAACAACACAACGGATTGTTTCAGGGCAAAAGCCCCAACGGAATACCCATTAAGTTGCTCGACCCTCCTGTAAATGATACTGCCCACCTGATGATACCCGGGGAAGATATCATAGTTTCAGAACAAGAGCTGGAAACCAGCGCCACCAATCAATACAATGGTTACATAAAGGAGGTTTATACCCTGAATCATGGGGTGGAACTGATGGTAAGTGCAGGAGAAAACTTTTCTGTTATTGTAAGTAAAAAGTCGGTGCATAGCCTGAATTTACAACCAGGCAAGAAGGTATGGATCAGTTTTAAAGCCTCTGCAGTAAAGCAATTATAAGGTACGTCCCACAGAACTCCTTAAAAAGAAAGGATCAAATTATGACAAACAAAGCCAACACACAAAGAGAGATCATCAAGAAATCGCATCAGAGATGTGAAGAATATGGTGTAAACAAAGAGCAGATTTTTCCCAGCAGAATTTTAAAGGGCAATGAGGTTTCCACCCATCTGGCCCGCAATGAATACCTGCTGAAAATTGCCATTCCCTTCATGGAAATCATTCATGAGTCGGTTGCCAACTCAGGCTTTTTCATCCTGCTGACTGACAATGAGGGGTGCATTCTTCGTGCTGTGGGAGATCCTGAAATCATTGCCGAATCGGAAAAGCTCAACATGGTGATTGGGGCCTACATGCATGAGAAAAACATTGGCACCAATGCCATGGGTACAGCCATCAGCGAAAATCAGCCCATACAGGTAACAGCGGCAGAGCACTTTATTTCTGCCTACCACCGGTGGACCTGCTCTGCGGCCCCCATTCACAACAACAAAGGCGAAATCATAGGGAGCCTGAACCTTACCGGGGAAAGCCGCATGGTGCATCCCCACACGCTGGGACTGGTAGTTGCTGCCGTGAGGGCAATCGAAAATCAAATCAAAGCAGATCAGGCCCAGGACAAACTCAATGAAGCATTTTCCTACATGAAATCCATAGTGGAATCCGTTTCATCGGGCATAATGGCCCTGGATATAAATGGTAATATCAAGACCATCAACAACTGGGCAGCATCTATGCTCAACCTTAAAAAGGAAAAGTTTATCAACCATCCCATAGACAAATTGCTTCCCCTCTGGAAAGATATTATTGAGCGCTTTAAAAGAGGTGAAACTTACATGGACATGGAAACCACCTTTTACTTCAATGGGAATAAGGAACGATATGACTTGAGTGCTTATCCAATTCTTGACACCCAACAGCAAATCATCGGGATGGTATTGGTGATAAAAGGTATGCAGAAAATTTTCAACCTTGTAAACAAGTATACCGGAATGCGGGCCCATTATAATTTTGATGACATTATTGGCGAAAACCCGGAGTTTGGCCAGGTTATCGATCATGCCGAAAAAATATCAGGTTCTACTTCCACTGTTTTGTTGATGGGTGAAAGCGGAACCGGCAAAGAGCTTATAGCACAGAGCATACATAATGCAAGTCCGCGGCGCAATTCGGTTTTCATTGCTGTAAACTGTGGCGCGCTTCCTAAAGACCTTATTGAAAGTGAGTTGTTTGGTTACGAAGAGGGTGCTTTCACCGGCTCCAAAAAAGGAGGACATGCCGGTAAATTTGAGCTGGCCAACGGGGGTACCATTTTCCTGGACGAAATAGGAGAAATGCCGCTCGATATGCAGGTCAACCTTTTGAGGGTATTGCAGGAAGGATATGTTACCCGGATTGGAGGTTCCAAAAACATCCATGTAAATGTAAGGGTGATTGCTGCCACCAAAAAGAACCTTATCGAAGAACTCAAGAAAGGAACTTTCCGCGAAGACCTTTTTTACAGGCTCAGCGTTATCCCCCTGTTTATTCCTCCCCTGAGGGAACGGGGAAAGGACAAAAAAACTCTTTTTGACTATTTCCTCAAAGTGAAGGCCCAGAAACTTAACAAACCACTACCCCGGATTTCGCAGCAGTTGATTGATCAAATAATGAAATACGATTGGCCCGGAAATGTGAGGGAACTTGAAAACTATGTGGAAAACATTGTCAACTTCAACGGAAACAGCAGCTACAATATCATCAATCCACCCAAAGACAATGGCGCCCATTTTGAATCCCCGGTGCTGAATTTCGACAGAATGGGAAATAACGACACCAAACCTCGGGAAGATGATTATGATTATACCCTGGAAGAGCTTGAAAAACAAACCATAAAAGAATGTTTTCACCGAATGGATGGAAACGTTTCGCTGGTGAGCCGAAAACTCGGAATCAGCCGCACTACGCTGTATTCAAAAATGAGAAAATACAAACTGGAGGCGAATTAATTTGAATAGACCTGGTTTTCGTGCTACCCTGCAGAAGAAGACTGCATGCAGAAATATCACACCGCAGGTTTTTTATCAGCCACTGGTAATGGATTTGTAAATGGAATCATATTGATTGACACCATCGTCGAGGTTGAAAATCTTAATCGCCTTTTGCCTTATTTCTGTGGGGTTCAGCCTAAGCACATCTTCCATGCGCTCTATGGCCAGGTTAAATTGTTCATCAGAAAAATCCTTTAGTACAAGTCCGGCCTTTTCATCGGAAAAAAGCATATCGGTATCTCCCACGCCGGTATTGCAAATCAAGGGCAATCCCATACTCATAATCTCTGCCTGTTTGGTAGGGCTGCTGGCTCTTTTGGAAAACACCGGCCGGATAAAGAAGATGGAAACAGCAGAAAGAGAAAGATAAAGAGGCACCAGCTTTCTGGGTGCACGGGCTACTATGATATCCGATTCGTCAATACCGTGCAGACGGGCCTTCTTCATGATAAAATCAGGTTGATCTCCTGAAATAAACAAAAAGCGGGCATTGGTAAATCTGGCTTTCAGCTTTTTATAAAACAGGAGCATTTCATCGGTCATATACCAGGTGCCTGTAGAGCCCAGGTAAGAGATGATAAAATCGCCCTGTTGAATTCCCAGTTCACTTTTTAGTGCAAGAGCTTTCTCATCGTCGACATTGTCGCGCGAAAAAAAACGGGTATCAACACAGCAGGGTATTACAGTTGTTTTGGCCGCGATTTCTTGTCCAAACAATTCTTTAATTACACCTTTGCCATTATGCGTAAGACTCACCACTGCGTCGGCATGGGTAAAAAATTCCTTTTCTTTTTTCTTGAAATAATTGTAGATATACTCGTAAATGGGGTTATCCAGGTTCCACATATCACCTTCGATACGTTCATTGGCCCAGAAGCCACGCATATCAAAAACAAATTTCACATAGTGCCTGAGCTTTAAGTCAAGCCCGGCAAGCGCAGCAATATAACTGCGACAATGCACTACATCAAACTTTTCTTTGCGATGAAGCTTTCGGGAAAGTTGTTTGATTTTCAGTACATCAAGCACTTTGGAAATCCAGGGAGGGCGGGTAGAAAAGGATAGCGGACTCCAGGAAATATTGTTATCTTTTAGAATCTGCTCCACCTCAAGGGTTTCTTCCCTGGGGATCTGCTTTTTCTCACAACTGATGATATGTATCGTATGACCTTTGGCTGACAATCCCACCAGGTAGGGAATAACCTGAGAACGACCAAGTGCATCAGTCATACCATCATAAGACACATACAATACCTTCATTCCATAAAATAATTATATCCCGGAAATTACTCTGCATATATAGTAAATATCTGCCTGATAAAATCCATCAAAAATAAACAACTTTTACCATACATTGCCGATTTTATGCATGTAATTGCATCTCAATTAGTGACAGAAAAATTATAACATAAATTTAACATCTGGCTTATCCAGATGAAGCATGCTGTTGATCAATCCTTTACATAAACCTCTTTCAGCAAATAAAACATTCGTTTATTTATGTAATGATTTTTTAATAACAATGGTTTATATTTGCAATTGGGACAATTGATTATATTCATTTAAAGAAGCTTTGTTATGAGCATATTAAAAAAGAATACACTAAGACTGAAAGCGCATTTGCGAAGAAATTTTGTGGGAAAAACAATTTCCCATCAACTCCTGTTTAGAAAGCTAACCAGAGAAAACAAAGAACAAAGAGCCAACATGGAGATGTGGGAGAATTACCTTAACTTTACACGGCTCGATTTTTAGTCAGCAAAGATCCTGGAATTATTTTGGGGCCTTGAAAAATACACCAGTCTGTTTGTCCGGTTAATAACCGATAATAGAAATCAGCTGGGTGTTTTTTAAGGCTTTTGCATTTATTTAAACTACAGTTAATGCACATTTTGTAATATTGCATTGTCAAAAGAGTTCCGAACACGCAGGTGATTAAAATGCTGAGGGGAAGCCCAAAAAACCGGGGGTTTGAACTGTTGAAGCGTTTAAACGTTTAGAAGTATTTACGCAGGGTACGTCATAACAAATTCAAAATGGGAAGCTACTCCAACAAGCAATCAAAAGAATAAAACAAACATAAATATAACTTACCAATATAATCTCACCTTAAATTTTTGAGCAAAATGAAAATCAACAGGATTAATTATTTTACAATCTGGGCAGTAGTGTTTTCAATGTTTATTACTTCCTGCAACTTATCAGGACAAACAGACGAAAACCAACTACCCAAACCTAAGAATATCATCATTTTTGTAAGCGACGGGATGGGCTATGAGCACGTGCGTGCGACCAATTTTTTCAATCATGGCGAGGATAATGCACAGTTGTATGAACAGGATGATTGGGTGCAGTATGCCATGGCCACCTATTCTTCGGTGGTTTCTGTAAGAGATGGAGATACGGTTTACAGTGCGGGTTACAACCCCCGCCTGGCGGCCAACGATTACGAATATATAAAGAGTGATTATACAGATTCAGGAGCAGCTGGTACCAGCCTTTCAACAGGCAAAAAATCCTACAACGGGACCATTGGCATCGGAGTAAAAGGAGATACCCTTATCCACATGAGTCAGGCAGCCAAAGCTTTGGGTAAAGCCATCGGAGTTGTATCCAGCGTTCCCCTTAGTCATGCTACTCCTGCAGCATTTGTTGCACATAATGAACACCGAAACAATTATGCACAAATAGCCCAATACATGCTTTTCCATACTGCAACCGATGTAATTATGGCGCCTGGCAACCCCGATTTTGACGACAATGGTCGGCCTGTTGAAGGCAATCCGCGCTATGTGGGTGGACAAGAAGTATGGGACTTGCTCAAAGCCAATGACAACAGAACTGTTTTCGGCACCACAGAAGCTACTTTCAGGGCGCAGGATGCATCAGGAAACGGGCAACCCGACCCCTGGACCCTCATCCAGACCCGAGAAGAATTTCAGCAATTGGCCTCCGGAAATACACCCCGCAGAGTGCTGGGCGTACCCCAGGTGCATGCTACCCTGCAACAGGGTCGTGATGCTGTTGAAGGACACTCTATGCCCTTTCAGACTCCCTTTAACGAAAACGTACCTACCCTGGAGGAGATGACCAAAGCCGCCATCAATGTACTTAGCCAGAACAATAACGGCTTCTTTGTGATGGTAGAAGGTGGTGCTGTGGACTGGGCAAGCCACAACAATGACTCAGCAAGGATGATAGAAGAACAGACAGATTTTAACAATGCAGTAAAAGCTGCCATAGAATGGGTAGAAAAGCACAGCAGCTGGGAAGAAACCCTTATTATTGTTACCAGCGACCATGAATGTGGCTATCTCACCGGTCCCGGTGAACCAGACCCCATCTACGGACCTGTCACCAATAACGGACAAGGCAATTTACCGGGCATGCAATGGCACTTCGGCAGCCATACCAACGTACTGGTGCCCTTCTATGCCAAAGGCACCGGAGCAGAATTGTTCAACCTGGTGGCAAGACAAACCGATCCACAATACGGCCCCTTTATTGAAAACACCGACATGGCAAGCCTGGTATTTCTCATGTGGGGAAAACCGGAAATAAGGGTGCATAAGATGAATAAGTAGCACTTTTGTTTCTATGATAACATTACAAAAAAGGAGGTTTGCGCCTCCTTTTTTTGTTATCACCTAAGCTCAAGCACCAAAGCAGATTTAGCAGGCAACAACCATTCCCGATCAAGGGAAAGAACTTCACCATTCAGTACATTATTTGCCCTGGTATATGCTCCTGTTATCTCCTCAAAGCGCGCCAGACTTAATTTTTCTTCGGTTTTGTTGTTATTGATAACAACCATTACCGTTTCATCCTCATTGTACCGAAAGTACACGTACACATTGTTTTCAGGAACAAAATGCTTTAACTTTCCATAATGCAACACAGGCTTACTCTTGCGGTAGTTAAGCAGTTGTGATAAATAATCCACAACTTTGTTTTGATCCTCCGTACGTCCCTCTCTTGTAAAAGCATTTACAGAGTCATCGGGCCAGCCGCCTGGAAACGGAACCCTCATGATACCATGGCCATCATGCTCATAGGCAGATTCAAGTGTTTCAAAACCGGAATAGAACTGAGGAATTCCTCGTGTAGTAGTCAAAAATGCCAGGGCGAGTTTCAGGTTGTCGATATTGTCACCCAGACGTGTAAAGATCCTGTCTGTATCATGGTTATCACCAAAAACTATAAGGTGATGGTGGTCTGCATATAGAAAATCCTGGGCAATAACATTATAAATGTGTGTCATGCCGCTATCCCATCCCTGCTGTTCTGTAAATGCTTTTGCCAAAGCATCGAATAACGGAAAGTCGAAAACAGTGGGAATATGTGAATTGTAGCCGTCATACTGTTCTTTGCCACCCTGAAAGTAGGCACTAAAGGGGGGCAAAACATGCCATTGTTCACCAACAATATTAAATTGCGGAAACTCCTTCAAAATTTCAAAAGCCCAGCGAGCCATAAACTCCTTGTCGACAAAAGGCTGCGTATCCATTCTAATTCCACCGATACCTGAATATTCGATCCACCAGATGCTGTTCTGGATAAGATAGTCGGCAAGTAACCTGTTGTTATGGTTGAGGTCGGGCATATTGGTATCAAACCAGCCATGATTCATCCTGATGAAGTCTGAATTTGCAAAATGGGGATCGACCAGGGTTGTCATGGGATAAGCAGTGCGGGTAAATTCGGGCCAATGGTGAATCCAGTCTGCTGAAGGAAGGTCATTCATCCACCAGTGATAATGACCACAGTGATTCAAAACCATATCCTTTATTATTCTAACACCTCTCTCACCGGCGGAATCAATGAGATTAACAAAATCCTGATTGGTCCCAAAGCGAGGGTCTATTTTATAAAAATCAGTGATGGCATACCCATGGTAAGAGTATCGGGGCTGATTGTTTTCCAGCAAAGGATTTATCCAGATAGCGGTAAAGCCCATATCCGCAATATGATCAAGATTATCTACAATACCCTGAATATCTCCTCCCTGCCGCGCATCGGGGTTTTCCCGGTTTACTTTTTCAAGCATTTGGGGCAAATTATCCAGGGCAGGATTTCCATTGGCAAACCGATCGGGCATAAGAAGATAAATGGCGTCAGATGCGTCAAACCCCTGTATTTCTCTTGCATCTTCCTTTCGCTTTCTCAAATGATAGCTGTACTGATAAACTGTTTTATCTCCTTGCCTGAACTCAATATCGAAACTGCTTTCCGGTGCGGCATTTTCAAGCTCCAGGTAGATAAAAAGGTAATTGGGGCTTTCAACAGAGACGACCTCTTTGATTTGAACACCAGGATGCTCAATAATGACGCGTGAATGAGCAATATTATCTCCATAAACCAGAATCTGTAATTCCGACTGCTGCATACCGGCCCACCAGAAAGGAGGCTCCACTTTTTCAGGACTTGTTTGCCCTGCTGCAACCTGAATGCACAACCATGTTAGGAGAATAAAAAGTGCTGTTTTCCTGAGAATATTCGCTATAACCATGCTTCTTTGTATTTACATATTAACAAACGGGCATTAAAAACCCCCGATCGTTATACAACCGGGGGTTATGATTCATTTACAGGAACTTGTTCTTAGTTCTTGATGATTTCATAAGTAGGAACAAGGGCATACAGATTAAGAATAATCGTGTAATTACCTGCTTCAGGAATTTCTATGTCAGCTCCACCCTGAACAAGCGTTCCATCATCGGGATCATTGGCTCCATAGTTAATATCCCATGCACCATTGGCTCTCCATTTAAACATGTCGCCTGCTACAAAGTCCAGGGTAACGGTAAATACCATTTCCTCATTATCCCAGGTAAGGGGCTCATCATCAGACCAATCGTTGAAGGTACCGATTAAGGCATAATTACGCACCTGTGGACTCCATGTGAGTGCTTCTGTATTAACCGTCATATAATATGTGCCTGGCTCATCAACTGAAAGATCACTTGCACCGGGATCAGTGTCAAGCAGACCTTCTCCTCCGTCGCCATAATTGGTACCATTCCAGTCGGGTTGGTTTGTAAATTTAAAATCAAGACTGGTAACATCAGCCGGGAAGTGAACATACCCATTATAGATATCATTGCTTGTGGGTGAGTAAACATTGGGTGCAGTAGCAGGACTCCAGCCCTGATAAGCTCCTGGTACCCATAGAACTGAAACATCCGGTTCACCTGGATCTTCAGATTCAAAGGGAGCAAGAGATACTGTAACCGGATCAGAATGCAACATCGTTCCGTTATCCTCAACAGCAATAAAAGAACTTACCATAAATTGAAAATCGGCAGAAACGTCAGGTGCAAAACCAAGGTTAATCAACCTGTTGTTGAGTGAATTTACGGTTATGTTATATGCAGTGCTTTCCGTTTCAGTAAGCATAATATTAACGGTATCGGCATGCATAAAGTACAAACGGTACGTAACATCAGGGAGGCTCAAGGGTCCATAATCAGCTTCAGACCATAAAATTACAAGGGTATCTGTAGCATGGTCTTCATGCAGGATAAGATGGCTTAGATCACCAATAACGGGAGCAACGGTTTCTGTAAGATCGAGCGTTGCTTTGTCGTCATCTTTTTCACAGGAAACCCAAACCAGGGTCACCATGAAAATTGCGAGAAAATATGTTATTTTTTTCATCTGTTTATATTTTTTTTAATGGTCAGATGGAAGTTACATCTTTTTTATACTAATTAATTGTTAATAACTTAAACAAGCATTCTTATATTACAAAACATTTCACTCGTTTATATTCCAAAGAGCTTGTTTTATTGATGGTTTCAGAAAGATGGATTTGCTTACAGTAAAACATAAGCAAATCCATTCTCTGATTTAATTATCAGTACCCTGGATTCTGCTCCAGATTGGGGTTGGCTGATGTATCGGTAAACGGCAACGGGAAAAGGTTGTTCCTTGCATTGGTTTGGATGCCAGCTGCAACTCCACCTTTGAAGGCCCACACGTAATCAGTGTTGCCGGCAAATTTTCCAAACCGGATTAGGTCTGTCCTTCTGTGTGATTCCCAGAAAAGCTCACGTCCGCGTTCATCAAGAATAAAGTCAAGGTTCAGATCTGCAGAAGAAATATTCCTTGCATTGTCTCCGAATGCTCTTTCTCTCAATTGATTGATATAACCAACAGCAGTTGCAAGGTCTCCGCCACCACCATTGAGGTGTGCTTCAGCATACATCAAATAAACATCTGCCAGACGAAAAACAGGAAAATCTGTATCGGCAAATTCCAGGTTAGTGCCGGAATTGCCTTCTCTGGTTAGGTTGGTAAATTTGACCACTGCGTATCCATCGGTAAACTCTGTTCTGTCATTAACTTCCACATCATGACCTGTGGAGAAAAACATCGCCCTTGAATCATTTTCGTCATATTCCCCCAAATCTTCATTATCATAATTAAACAGATTGACAATGTTCTTGGTAGTTCGGTGTCCTCCCCATTTTCCGGAGGTGCCATAGTTGAGAGAGTTCATATCACCACCTATGGCTGCGCTTATAATAAAGGTAGTTCCTCCATAGGTTCTTGTGTGCTCACCGCTGTAGCGAACCGCAAAAATGGTTTCACGCATACCAGGATTTTGAATGGGGTTGTTGTCGGCATTAAAAAGGTGCGCATACTGGGGTTCCAGTTCATAACCTCCATCAATCACCATTTGAGAATAGTTCAGGGCATCGGTCCATCTTGGAGTACCGGTATATACCTCTGCATTCAGGTAAAGTTTTGCAAGGAGTGTCATTGCTGCACCTCTGTCAGCTCTACCATATTCATTGGTAAGTGGGGGAACCAAAACGTCTACTATATCCAGCAGTTCCTCTTCAATATAACTGAACAGGTCTGCCCTGTCAATTTGCTCAGGAAGGAAAGCACCTATAGGATCCTGATCGGTCACGAAGGGAACATTTCCAAAAAGGTCCATGGCATGCCAGTAGCTCAGTGCCCTCAAAAACCTTGCTTCTGCTCTGTAAATCTGAATTTTGGCTCTGAGATCTGCACCAACGCCTCTGTCATCAAGCAAATTGTTGGTAGTTTGACGCAAATATTCATTGGCCAGGGCAATCTGATAAAAAATCCGGTTATACATGGCAGTAACGAACTCGTTACTTGGCGACCACTGCTGGAACATCATCTCCGGAAGAGATGGGTCATTCCATGCTACCACGGCCTCATCAGTAGTAAGCACCTGATGAACCCAAAGCTGGCGCAAATATTGACTGAATCCTTCATCGATTCCTGAAATGTCAGGCATACCGGCAGGACCTTGCTGTCCTGAGATAGCCAAACCTGCATATAGCTTGGCCAATACTTGTCTGTATGCTTCCGGATCATCGTAAACGGTTGCTGAAGTTACTTCACTATCATCAATGGGAATAACATTCAAGTCATCGATGCACGAAGTAAAAACAAAAAACGGAATAGCAAATAGCGCTATTTTATAAAATATCTTTTTCATTTTCGTTTCTTTTAAAATTTATTTTACAACTGAAGATTTACTCCCAATACAAAACTTCTTGGACGAGGATAAAAGTTGTTATCTATTCCAAATGCAATTTCCGGGTCTAACCCTTCATAATTTGTAATGATAAATGCATTTTGAACAGTAAACGAAACTACCAGTCTGGTGTTACCTCCGATAATATCACCGAAGTTATACCCTAAAGTCATATTGTCCATTTTGAAAAAGGAGGCATCCTGAATGTAATAATCAGACCAGTATTGTGGGTTATTGAAATTGGCCACAGAAACATCACCTGCAGTATTGCTCAAATAGGGCCCTTCAGAACGATAGAGTCTGCTGAAGTTACCATTCATTGAGCTTACATTATTGTACATGTAATTGCCCAGGTTTGCGCGTCCGGAAAATGTAAATTCCCAGTTTCTGTAATCCACTCCGGAATTGATGCCTAAGTAATAATTGGCAGCAGGTTTCCTGAAATGATATTTGTCTTCATCTGTAATCTGACCATCACCATTTCTGTCAACATACAACCCTTCTATTGGATTTCCATCCTGATCATACACCTGTTGAAAAACAAAGAATGAGTTGGGAGCAAAACCTTCGCTGTGAATTTGAATGTTGCTGCCTACACCACCATCAATACCGCCTGTAAAAACACCCAGGTAGTTTTCATCTTCCGCGGCAATGAGCTTTGTAATTTTGGTTTCGCTGTAAGTGGCATTAAAACCAAGGCGCCAAACCAAATCAGGAGTAACAACGGGCCGGGTATTGATAGAGAATTCCACACCCCGGTTTTCCATATTACCGATATTGGTCAAAATAGCATTGGTAAGGTTGGTACCTGCAGGAATGGAGATAAAGTTGAGCAGGTCTTTGGTTTCTCTGAAATAAAAATCCAGTGACCCGGTAAAGCGGTCATTGGCAAAACCATAGTCCAAACCAAGGTTGTAAGTGGTTGTTTCCTCCCATTTAAGATTTTCATCATATCCTTCAGGACGGAGCGTATTCATTCTGTCTTCTCCAAAGAAATAATAGCCACCCTGACGACTGAGGGTATATCTTGCAAGTGCAGGATAGTTACCTGCTCCCAGATCTTGCTGTCCGGTTACACCGTAACCTGCACGAAATTTAAGTTCAGACACTACCCCTACGTTTTGCATAAAGTTTTCCTGATCTATTCTCCAGGCAAAAGCTGCAGCAGGGAATAAGCCCCACTGATTTTCGCCAACAAAACGAGAGGTACCATCGTTACGCACTGTAAAGGTAAACAAATAACGGTCCATCAGATTGTAGTTTAACCTACCAAAGAAGGATACAAGATAATATTCGGTTCTCCATTGTGTATCTTCATTTACCACGAGACTGTCCGGACTGTGATTGTTGCGGAATGCAAGATTGTTGGGGATATTGGTCTCAAAAGCAGATCCACCTTCCCAGAAGTGTTGCCAGGAATAACCACCCATAACATCTATGCGACTTTGCAAACCTGGCAGCTCAGTTGCATAATTCAGGTAAAAGTCGATAAGTTCATTTCTCTTTTCCTGATCATAAATCCGGTCAGTACCCCCCTGAATATAATTCCAGGCAGCAAAGTCGGGAACAAAAACTTCGCCATTACTTTTTGAGAAGTCATATCCCAGGTTTAGATTTGCACGTAACTCAGGCAGGAATGGCATCCTGTAATCAAACTGTGCATTACCGATAACCCTGTTTACTGTTGAATTGTCATCAGTAAGTTCAAGACGGGCGACCGGGTTGTGCGTAGCAGTACCCTTTGGGAGTCCACTTTGAGTATCGGCCCACACAAAATATCCGCCAAATGTATCATCATCAACCCTTACCGGTTGGGTAGGATCAAACTGAACGGCATTATTTATGGCTACATTGGGAGCAAACTGGTTGCGTACATTAACACCACGGGCGTTAATATTTATCTTAAGGTCGTCATTGAGCAGAGATGGGTTTAAGCTAACAGATAAACTTGTCCGGCTCATGTTATCCGTTCTCAAAACACCGTCATTATCAGAGTAGGCTAATGACACACGGTAAGGAACAGCTCTGAAAGAACCCGTTGCAGAAATATTATGGTCATGACCAATGGCATCCTGATAAATCTGGTCCTGCCAGTCGGTTGATGCATCTCCCAGGAGGTTCATAACACTCGCACGTTCTGAAAATCGTTCAGTTACAAATCCTCTCATCTCATCAGCACTCAAAACATCAATGGTTTTGATATTTCTTGATAAAGAATAAGTACCACTGTATTGCAAACGAAGTTCTTGTCCTACTCTACCTTTTTTGGTTGTAATAAGAATTACACCATTGGAAGCCCTTGAACCATAAATTGCGGTAGCAGAGGCATCTTTAAGTACAGTGAAAGTTTCAATATCATTAGGGTTAACCATGCTAAGTGCACTTCTCATACCGCTGATGCCCCTGGAGTCAACGGGAATTCCATCGATTACGATAAGAGGATCATTTAAAGCTGACAGGGATGAGCCACCACGAATACGGATGGTTTCACCAGCACCGGGAGCACCACCACCTGATGTGATTTGTACACCGGCCATTTTACCCATGAGCAATTCACTGGGAGAGGTAATGTTACCACGGTTAAAATCGGCTTCTCCAACTACAGCCACCGAACCGGTAGCATCTTCCCTTCTTTGAACACCGTAACCAATTACAATAAACTCTTCCAACATGGTGATGTCGGCGAAAAGTTCAAATGTCAGGGAAAGGGTGCCCCCTTCGGGCAGGGTAACTGTTCTTCTGCTGGGATCGTACCCCATAAAAGAAGCAATAAGTGTGATGTTTCCGGCAGGAGCACTAAACTCAAACCGTCCATCCATGTTGGTTACTGTACCGATGGTTGTTCCTTCCACCAATACACTTGCACCAGGCAAGGTTTCACCTGTGGCCCGGTCTAAAACCGTGCCCGTTATACGGCCGGTTTGTCCCTGTGCTGCAAAACTAAAAACCACAAGCAGCAATGCAAATAATCTGGCAATCTTCTTTACCATTTTGTTTGGATTTTTGATTAATAACTGAATTAATTAAAGTTGTTTTTTGTTTGTGTAAGTTGATTGATAAAATGCTCCTGAATAATAAAACTATCTGTATAGTCAATTCGTACTTTCAGAAAAAGAGATTAAACGTTTGTTAAGTTATTGTTACTGTATTTTAAAAATAGTGTGAAAAGCAAAAGTATAAAAAAAAAGATGATTAGCTAATATTTTCCATCTGACTATCAACAATTTGGACAGATTTTTAACCGCAAACGTTTGCGACGACGTTTGCGAATTGCTTTGCGAATCGGTTTGCGGATTCGTTTGCATAAGACCACTCATTGCAGCATAGTTAATATGGGTAACAAAACTTATACTATTATTATACATTCAAGTGTGCAAAAAGTTTTAAAAACTCATCCCTCCCCTTCCTTTTTTTCGTACTTTTATAGCTTTCGATATATGCTTTGTTTTAATCTGTTTGCCCAGCAAATTACCTAACCACTTATGAAGCCTCATCTTACATCTATCAGCGACATTGCCAAGGCATTAGGAGTTTCTGCATCCACCGTTTCAAGGGCGCTGAAAGATCATCCTGATATCAGTGAAGCCACAAGGGAAAAGATAAAAGCATTTGCTGTTAAGGTGAATTAACGGCCCAATGCCTTAGCTCTTAGCCTGAAAAAACAAGTTTCCCATACCATCGGGATTGTGATACCTGAAATAGTTCACCACTTCTTTTCCTCCATTATCAGTGGGATTGAAGATATTGCCTACAGCAAAGGCTATAGGGTAATGATTTGTCAGTCCAACGAAGATTTCCGTCGCGAAGAGATGAATGTTGAGGCATTGCTTGACCATCGTGTAGATGGCCTGTTGGTTTGTACC
>SLPR01000360.1 GCA_007131895.1 Bacteroidales bacterium
CACCATTTCAGTGGAAGTGCGGCATACAACAAGTAGCTTCAATGATCAGTTTTCTCTGCCTCAGTTCAGAATAACAGACTTTGAACCCAAAGAAGGAGTGATGAACCAGGAAGTTACCCTGTATTGCAATACGGATTTGTCCGGCCTGACTCCGGTCGTTCGTGTGGGGAACAAAAAAGCAATAATCACCTCCCAAAACAACAATCAAATTAAGATTCTAATTCCGGGAACCCTTACCCATGGCCACTATTCCATCAGTTTAACCGTCAATAATCACAATACTTCTGCTCCCTCTCCGTTTAGGTTTATTGAAATCTGGAAGCAACTCCCCGATCATCCCCACAATGATAAAGTACGGATGATTTCATTTAACCTGGATGGTCGCCTTTTTTCAGGGGGAGGGCAGCGGGCTTCCGGAACGGAATTGGGTTTCATGGAATACCATCCCGGAAATAATACATGGACTCCAATGGCTGCTATGCCGGGGAATTCGCCCAATATCGTCCATTTCCCCGAAAGGGGTTATATAATTCACGATAAACTTTTTTATCGGTTCTCCCCTATTCACAACATATGGTATTATAGAGGAGTTTTCCCGGGAGAAGGTGTGACGGATCAGGTAGCATTTTCTTTTGCTAACCGTCTGTTTGTGGGCACAGGAAAAGACAGTTCAGGTAATCCCCTTGACGAGTTCTGGATGTACAATGAATCTGACAATACCTGGGTAGAAATAGAGTCCTGGCCACATGGCCCTTCATACGGTGGCACGGGAGTAAGCTTCAATAACCGGGGTTATGTGGTTTTTGGTGTAAATGGTTCAGGAGGTAACTACATTACCAGACTAAACCTGGGTCCTTTTACCTGGGAGGTGCTGAAAGAAATTGACATAGATGGATCTGATACACGACTCCATGCCATAGCATTGCCATTGGAAAATGAAATTCTGATGGGCCTCGGCATTACACATACCGGGAGCAGCAATCAATCTGACCTTTATCTTTTCAATCCTCAAAACAACACATTGAAAAGAACACTTGATCTGCCCATTGACCGGGCGGGCAAGCCTGCTATTGCTATTTCAAGGGGGAAAATTGCCTGGATTGGGGAGTCTTTTTATACTGCAAACTGGCCTTCACAACCTCCCGGCGATCCTCAATGGGGCCAAACTTTGCTTCAGTTTAATGCTTCTTATTTGCCATAGTAAGGAAACAGCTAAACTTACAAAAAAATCGGCCAATATTCAAAGGCAGAATTTACACCAGGTGAAACAAAAACAAACATTTCAAGAATCCTTTTTAGAAAATGAAAATAAAGGCCTCAACAAACAGGAAAGCTTTTCTTCAATCCAATGGTTTTCGAATCATGGTAATTGTTATCATCACCATTATACTAATGCTCCAGCCTCATAGTTCAAGTGCCCAAACCATCAACAATAATCTCAACATATACATAGGTTATTCATCGGTTCGTATTGAGGGAGACTCACTGTTCCGCAGTGGAACTTTTGTTGTCCCTGCATTTTACAACCATTTTCAATCGACCTGGGGGCTGTTTATGAAAGGTTCTTACAATGTACTTGATTTTGTATCTGTAGGTGCGGATTTCGGCTGGCACACCTTTTACAACTGGGAATCATCCTTCTCCAACCTTTATAATCAAATGGGAATCAACACATTTGTTCTCTCTCCTTTCATAAATCTTCGCACACCACAGACCCACCATGGCATTTTGAACCATGTAAGCTTGTTTGCAGGAATGGGTCCTGTGATGGGTATCTCTTTTTTTAAATCTGAGAACATCCCATGGAATGTTGCCATTCACCCGGATTACAGAAATGAAATAACCCTAAATGATAAGGAACGATTTCATTTTTACGGATACAAATATACCCTGGGTGGGCAATGGAACATCAGTCGGTCTGCAGGAGTTTTTGCCAGCTTTTCAGGTTTCAGCAACCGGGTGCAGCCCTTTGCAATTCCCGGTAAAGAATATCGCGGCACTGAAGTCACCCTGGGTGTATATTTGAGGTTTATGAACAAAAAAAGATTCTACAGGTAATCTCTTTAATATGCCGGCAAGATAAAAAGTGGGGAATGGAAAAGCCGTATAAAAAATCGCCGGTAAATCCATTCCCCTTTTTTTTAGATAAAAAAACTGAACTACATTGCGTGTACGAAAGTAATTTTGTGAGGATTGCCGTCAAAAATGCGGTCGTTCCAACCGGCATCACAAATTACTGAAAACGAGTTTTCGGAGCAGACTCAGCTTCTCATCTTCAAATCCTTTGTTTTTCTTACTTTTGCCTCTTTGAAAGACTTTACGCTTGAAACTCTCAACAATGGACAAAAACCGCCAGGCAGCCCCCTTCCTCAAATGGGTAGGAGGAAAACGTCAATTGATTCCGGCTATTACAAAGGTGCTGCCTCCTGATATTGGCAGCCACACCTGGTTTGAGCCATTTATTGGTGGGGGCGCTATGTTGTTCCATCTGCAGCCCCAAAGAGCCGTTATCAACGATTTCAACAGCGAACTCATCAATGTTTACAAGGTTATCAGAGACAAACCCCGGGAGTTGATCGAAGATTTGAGAAGACACAAAAATGAAGCCGACTATTTTTATACAGTGCGTGCCCTTGACAAAAATGGGGGATTGAAACAGTTATCGCCTGTTCAAAGAGCTTCAAGGGTTATTTTCCTCAACAAAACATGCTACAACGGACTTTACCGGGTCAACAAATCCGGTGAATTTAACACACCCTTTGGCCGCTACAAAAATCCCAACATCATCAACGAAGAACTATTACGAGCTGTAAGCGACTATCTCAACACAGCAGAAATTGTAATACATAACACTGATTACACAAAGGTTGCAGAACTGGCCGGCAAGGATGCTTTTGTTTACTTCGACCCGCCTTACCACCCTATCTCTGCCAGCTCAAGCTTTACCGGATATGTGCAAGGTGGCTGGAACGGAGAAGAACAGCTAAGGCTGCGCGAAGCATGTGATAACCTCAACAAGAGAGGGATCAAGTTTCTCCAGTCCAATTCCTCCTCCCCCTTCATAAAGGAGCTTTATAAAGACTATACGATTACTACCGTAAAAGCCAGCCGCTACATCAACTCGGTGGCAGCCAAAAGAGGTGCCATAGATGAGGTACTGATTCGGAATTATTAATAACACCCCCTGGTTTTGCCTTAGCCCGGACCGGAATTTAGAGTCCCGACCGGGCATGAATTGCGTGTGTACAATAGTTATTGTTATGGCTCGATTCTTCTGCAAAATTTTGTTAGGTTTCTTTTAAAGCTTTTATTAACTTTATTTAGAAACCAGAGCCCGGAACAATCGCCTGATGATGCTATTGCGCACATTTGTAACAACAAAATAATTATTCTTCCGGAATCCGGTTTCACCTCCCATCCGACAGTTAAATCATTCATCACCTTAAAACGTTGAGAACATGAAAGTACTGCAGAATGGAATGAAAGGGGCCGATGTAAGGAAGTGGCAATACTTCCTTGCCGGTCAGGGATTCTCGGAAGTGGTGGCCGATGGAGATTTTGGCCCAAAAACAGAAAAGGCCACCAGGGCATTTCAACAAAAAATGGGTTTGTCTGCGGATGGCATCGTGGGCACTTTTACCCTGGCCCATGCAGGGACCATGGGATTTGAACTGGTGAAAAATCCGCCCGACGAAAATCCGGCAGGTATTCACTGGCCGCATAAGCCTGCTTTTCGATGCTTGTCACAAAGTGAATACCGCCAAAGGTTCGGAAATTTTACATGGCAAATGAAACCCGGCCCTAATCCCGGGCGTGAAATCGCTATTACTGACAGCTGGGAAGCAGAAAACATAGTATTAATCGACGCACCCCTTTTTCGCACCCTACCCCCTTTTAAGGCTTCAAGAATGAGAGTGCACCGGAAAGCTGCCCGGCAATTTGAGCAGTTGTTCCGTGACTGGGAAAAAGCGGGATTGCAAAAGCACCTGTTATCTTATGATGGTGCCTACAACCCTCGCATGATAAGGGGCTCAGCCACCAACCTCAGCTCTCACAGCTACGGCATTGCTTTCGACATCAATGCCGCATGGAACGGACTGGG
>SLPR01000063.1 GCA_007131895.1 Bacteroidales bacterium
AGTGAATTTCAAAACTGCGTCTCTGCACCTTTGCGAGCAAAATAAAACAAAAAACAGATAGAAACATTAAAAACCCAAAACGGAAATCAACAGACATCAAATTTTAAAAAGAAAACTATGGCAAAAATCAATTTCGGCGGAGTAGAAGAAAATGTAGTAACCCGCGAAGAATTTCCCCTGGCGAAGGCACAGGAAGTAATGAAAAACGAAACCATAGCCGTGATAGGCTATGGAGTGCAAGGCCCCGGCCAGGCACTAAACCTTAAGGACAATGGATTTAATGTAATTATTGGTCAGCGGCAGAATTCCAAATCATGGGACAAAGCAGTTGCTGATGGCTGGGTGCCCGGCGAAACGCTGTTTTCCATTGAAGAAGCCCTGGAAAAAGGAACCGTAATTCAATACTTATTGTCTGATGCCGGGCAGATTGCCTTATGGCCTACCGTAAAAAAAAGCCTGACCCCCGGCAAGGTACTATACTTTTCCCATGGTTTTGGCATCACTTACAAGGAACAAACCGGCATTATTCCCCCACCCGATGTGGATGTGGTATTGATTGCACCCAAAGGTTCGGGCACCAGTCTTCGCCGCATGTTCCTGGAAGGAAGGGGATTGAATTCCAGTTACGCCATTTTCCAGGATGCCACAGGAAAAGCCTGGGAACGGGTGGTGGCGCTGGGCATTGGTGTAGGCAGTGGTTACCTGTTCGAAACCAATTTTAAAAAAGAAGTGTACAGCGACCTTACCGGTGAGCGCGGAACTTTAATGGGCGCTATCCAGGGGTTGTTTGCTGCCCAGTACGAGGTATTGCGCGCCAATGGGCACTCGCCTTCGGAAGCTTTCAATGAAACAGTGGAAGAACTCACCCAAAGCCTTATGCCCCTGGTAGCTGAAAACGGCATGGACTGGATGTATGCCAATTGCTCCACCACAGCCCAGCGAGGAGCATTGGACTGGTGGAAAAGATTTCGCGATGCTACTTTACCCGTTTTTAGCGAGTTGTATCAGGAAGTGGCCAAAGGCAACGAATCTCAACGATCTATTGACTCCAACAGCCAGCCCGACTACCGCGTAAAACTGGAAGCGGAACTCAAAGAACTCCGTGAGAGCGAATTATGGAGGGCAGGTGCAGCCGTAAGAAAGCTCAGACCGGAAAACCAATAGTGAGCATTATCTAAAAAGCTTTATAAACAGTTATAAAATGAACTGTTTCGTCATAATCATGCACTAATGAAATTGAATGCGGACTTCCCGCACCTGCGGGATTGGGGGGTCTTGTATTTTTCAGATTATACTCAACTTTTTAATAAATCACAAAGTGATTTTATAAAACTGCGTCTCCGCGCCTTTGCGAGACCAACCAAAACCAGAACCAAACCCAAAACCCACATTATGAGCAATCGAATAATGATTTTTGATACCACCCTGCGCGACGGAGAGCAGGTTCCCGGCTGCCAGTTGAACACCATCGAAAAAATCGAAGTGGCGCGCCAACTGGAAAAACTGGGGGTAGACATCATAGAAGCAGGATTTCCTATTTCCAGTCCGGGCGATTTTCAGTCGGTAGTAGAAATCTCCAAGTCAGTGGAGCTTCCCATTATCTGCGCATTGACCCGTGCGGTAAAAAAAGACATCGAGGTGGCCGCAGATGCACTGAAGTTTGCCAAAAGAAAACGCATCCACACGGGAATTGGAACATCTGATTTTCATATCAAATACAAGTTCAATTCTAACCAGGATGATATTCTTAAGAGAGCCATCGATTGTGTAAAATATGCGAAGAAGTTTGTAGAGGATGTGGAATTTTATGCTGAAGATGCCGGTCGTACCGACAATGAATACCTTGCCAGGGTCATTGAAGCGGTAATAAAAGCCGGAGCAACGGTAGTAAACATCCCTGATACCACCGGGTATTGCCTTCCCAAAGAATACGGTGAGAAAATTGCTTACCTGGTCAACCATGTGCCCAATATTGACAAGGCCATTATTTCCACCCATTGTCATAATGACCTGGGAATGGCCACAGCCAATACGCTTTCGGGTGTAATCAACGGTGCGCGCCAGGTAGAAGTTACGGTAAATGGTATTGGCGAACGGGCAGGAAACACCTCCCTGGAAGAAGTGGTGATGGCCATCAGAAGCCACAAAGATCTGGATTATGAAACCGGTATTGACAGCCGTCAGATTATGAAGTCCAGCAAACTGGTTTCTACCCTGATGCGTATGCCTGTGCAACCCAACAAAGCCATCGTAGGGCGCAACGCATTTGCCCATTCTTCAGGCATTCACCAGGATGGAGTTTTGAAAAACCGCCTCAACTATGAAATCATCGACCCTGTTGAAGTGGGTGTGAAGGAATCATCCATCATGCTTACCGCCAGAAGCGGACGGGCAGCCCTGAAACACAGGTTGCAGCTGCTGGGGTATTCATTTGAAACTCAGGAACTGGATGAAGTATATGAACGTTTCCTTGAGTTGGCCGATAGCAAAGGCGATATTAGCGAAGAAGACCTGGAAGCGCTGGCTGGAGTGGGCAAAGAAAAAGGCAAACGACCCATTGAGCTGGTCTCCCTGCAGGTGGTTTGCGGAAAATCAACCATCCCCACGGCAACAGTGCAAATCAGTTTCAACGGCGATACCTTTACAGAAACCGCTTCAGGAAACGGCCCCATTAATGCCGCATTCACTGCAGTGAAGAACCTGGTAAAACGCCGTGTGAGACTGGAAGAGTTTCTCATTCAAGCCATCACCAGGGGCAGCGATGACCTGGGCAAAGTGCATGTACAGATCGAACACAAAGGTCAGATTTACTATGGCTTTTCTGCAAACACCGATATCGTAACCGCTTCAGTGGAAGCTTTTATTGATGCCATTGGAAAGATCTCATAGAATATTTCAACAAAAAAACAAATATCTGAATGAACTCAAATCCAAAACCCAAAACCATCATCGACAAGATATGGGATAAACACGTGGTGCAGGCCATCGATCATGAAACATCAGTTTTTTACATCGATCGCCACTTTATCCATGAGGTCACCAGCCCACAGGCCTTTACCGGCCTGAAAAACAGAGGTGTGAAAGTTGCAAGGCCTCACAAGACTGTAGCCACAGCCGATCATAACATCCCCACGCAGGATCAGCATCTTACCATCCATGACGAACTGAGCCGGCTGCAGGTAAATACGCTGACTAAGAATTGTGAAGACAACGGGATAGAGCTATATGGACTAAACCACCCTTACAACGGTATTGTGCATGTGATAGGTCCCGAACTGGGCATCACTCAGCCGGGGATGACCATTGTTTGCGGCGACAGCCATACGTCTACCCACGGTGCATTTGGAACCGTTGCCTTTGGTATAGGAACCAGTGAGGTGGAAATGGTGCTGGCCAGCCAGTGTCTGATCCTTTCCAAACCTAAAACCATGCGAATCAATGTAAACGGAAAGCTGGGAAAAGGGCTGAAATCAAAAGATATCATTTTGTATATCATCTCCAGAATTTCGGCCAGTGGAGCCACAGGATATTTTGTGGAATTTGCCGGTTCGGCCATCCGGGATTTGTCCATGGAGGCGCGAATGACCATCTGCAACATGAGCATTGAGATGGGTGCCCGCGGTGGACTCATTGCACCCGATCAAACCACCTACGATTATATGGATGGCCGCGAAATGGTCCCCAAAGGTGAAGAATGGGATAAAGCCATGGCTTACTGGAAATCCCTTCCCACTGACCCCGGAGCCCTTTTTCACAGGGAATTGCACTTTGATGCTGCCGACATAGAACCCATGATCACCTATGGCACCAATCCGGGAATGGGTCTGGGCATAAGCAGAACGATACCTTCGCTGGAAGAAATTGAGCCCCGCTCTCACGCATCATTCCTTAAATCACTCCAATACATGGGCTATGCCCCCGGTGAGGCTATGCTGGGCAAGTCGGTAGACTATGTTTTTTTGGGAAGCTGCACCAATGGCCGAATTGAAGACCTGCGTGCATTTGCCGGTTTTATCAAGGGTAGGAAGAAAGCCGAAAACATCACCGCCTGGATTGTGCCGGGAAGTAAACAGGTGGAAAGTCAGGCGAAAAAAGA
>SLPR01000121.1 GCA_007131895.1 Bacteroidales bacterium
ACGGACTATCTTGTCTGCGGGTTTCATCTTCAAGCTCGATGTTTCCACCAACGGTAACCCGCAGCCTTTCATCCAAAAAGTCGCGGCTTACTTCCATTTGCAGCTCTGTGCGTCCAGTCCTGTGCTCATCCTCAAAACCTACAAACGATTCTACTTCAAAATGAATATTCACACCACGAACATACTGGTCGGAAAGCCTGTTGAGCTGCGAAGTCAGGATTTGGCTGGCTGATGACCGGGCAGTAGTGGAAAAATCTCCTGCACCCGCCGTAGCAAAAGGATTTTCCTGCAGGAATTGACCAAGAATGAGCAACGCAAAAACCTGTTTGTTAAGTTCTGATTCGTTCTGGTTAATTTGATTTAGACGAGCCATTAGCGAGCCATCCATAGCATTCTGATGCTCTGGCGGAAGGTCCAGCTCAAAACTGATTTGGGGCTCTTCCAGGTTGCCATCCATCTTCAAATATACAAGGAAAGGAAACTGCTGTCGCATGGCAGTACTGCTGCTTTGCTGTTGGCTCGTCTGCCCGGCAAGCAAATTGGCTGCATTGGTGCGGACGGTGTAAATGGCGGTGATGTCTACCCGGGCATCCATAGGATCGCCTATCCAGACTATATTACTTCCAGACTGAATCTTGAAATTTCGCCTTATCACATCATAGAATGTCAGTAAATATTCACCATCCACCATTTCGTACCTTCCCGACAGGGAGATCCTGCCACCGGGATCTATGCCAAAACTCAATACACCGCCACCACGAACTTCCAGGAAATCGCCGGCATGTTCATCGATAATGATTTTAACATCGGTGTGCCTGTCGATTTCTATATTGACACTCATATCCAGCAAGTCAAAGGATGACCTAATGGGTTGGCTTTCGGCCGTTTGCTGAGCAAGCTGAAAGAACAATGTGTCGGAGAATGCAATAAACTCCACAACCCCTTCATCACCGATAGCTTCAGGATCGGTCTGTGGGATGGTGAAGGTAAAGTTTGAACCTTCGTTGAGTTTAATTCTTCCCTCCACCGTTGGGTTGTGCTGGGTACCCCTTAATCGCAAATCACTGTCCATGAGAATCCGGCCATTGTATAATTCATTTTGTCCGGGTTTCACATCCATGAGCAGGAAATTACGGGAGTTGAGGGTGAGGTTAAATCCTATCTGATTAAGGTCGGCAAAGTTAATGCTACCACTCAGGGTGGCTCTTCTACCCATGGAATCCTCTAAAGCAAGATTTTGCATTCGGATTTGCTGATTGTCAAAAAGAATCTTCTCTCCTTTTACAAAATACCCTGCATTGATGGCCGGCACCCTGAAAGAGGTTTCATTCATCTGTATTTCACCAGAAACCTGGGGAGATTCGGTAGTTCCTGTTATTTTCATCCGGCCCGACAAATACCCTGCAAGATGCGTAAGGTTACCGGCTGTAAACCCTTCAAATGAAGGGAGATCGACCCGCGCAAGTTCAGCATCTATGTCAATTCCTTTATTATCACCGGTACGGTAGTTGCCCGAAATTACCAAATCGGTAAGCTCGCTTTGCAACGAGACCATCAACTCATAAAAATCGGGAGAAGGGTTCTCTCCTGAAATTTCAATATCACCCAGGGTATCTCCCTGAAAAGCAAAATTGCCGATAGAAAGGTTGGCCACAAAGGCAGGGTCTTCAAAAATGTTTCTCAGACTTATATCCCCATCAAAAACTCCTCCCAGGGCTGGAAAGTCGCTGCCGGGAAAGTCGGTGAGCCTGCCAAGGTCAATCTGTCGCAGCCCTATGTCGATCACCGGATAAGTAAGTTCATGTTCGCGGCTGTTAATGCTGAGTTCCCTACCCTGACTTTCAAGGACAAAACTTTGAATATCTATATGTTTTTCACCAAATGCTATCCGGTTTTCTGCCGGTACGGTCCACTCTTCACCGTTAAGGAGCAACCCTTCGGGGTCAAGTTGAAGGGTATATAAGCTGTCGGTAAAGTGCAGATTGCCTGAAAGATGATATAGTGGGTTATCCTCCATGTCCCTGATGCCCAATCCAAAATCGAGGTTTTGCTTCCTCAGACTTCCGGTGGTTTCAAATTTATTAAGGGTAATATCTCCCATTGATATACGGTTAAGCATTATTTCGAAATCCATCTCACCACGAACGCTCCCGGCCGTAATATTTAATGCTTCCAGTTCAATGTCTGCATACCGGGCTTCGGGCCAGTTGGCTTCCAGGTAGAGTGCCTGTAAAGAACTGTCATAAGAAACCATTACATCCAGGGTGTCAGTCTCTCCCAGGCTTCTGAACAGAACCTCAGTGATTAGCTCATTAGGCATCAGGCGAATACTGATGTTGAAAAACTGATCTGCAGGTAAGTCAGGATCAAGCATATCTGCAACTTCATTTGAGACTCCACCAGCTACTCCATCTGCAACTTCACCTGCAACTTCATTTGCAGTGTAGTATTGTGCGAAGTGCTTATTCAGAACACTACCCAGTTTTAGTGGGCTGAAATTTCCCAGGTAATCGATATCTGCAAATTCAGATCGAAGAGCAATTTCATAACTGGATTGGCTAGAGAAAGCCTGTACGAAAATTTCAGGTACAGTGTAAATATCTCCCTCTGCAGCGAAAGCGGTATTGCTGATTTGAATATTACCATTAAAAAAATTGTCCGCATCAAAAACCAGGTCAGTTTTAAGGTCGGTTTTTACCAGCAGATTTTCATCTGTTAATCCGAGTGCCTGCAGATTGGCATATTCGAGCTCAAAGTTCGTTATTAATACTGGCTTTCGCTGGAAAATACCGTAAGATGCAACTAAATCATAGGATACTATAGAATCATGGTAAACACTTTGCAACGATGCTACGGAGTCAATGAGTGCTGCATTGAATACTATTTTGTCGTAAGAATGCTCATTATATACCAGGTTGTCAATTTCAACTGTTGCATCGAGTGTCATGGTTTCGGGTTTGAGCCCGGTACCGTTAATGGACAATCTGAAAGCAACCGGCTCAGGTAACGTTTCTGTTTGTTGAAGGAGTTTTCCAACATCGAAAGATTCCGTGTAAAACTCCCCTTTGAAAACCTCTTCCCTGTCTCCTTCCTCAGTGATATGGGCGGTGAGGGCAAAATTTCCCAGGTTGGACCGTAAATCGAGGGCAGCGTCAAAATCCTTCATTGAGCCTGTCGCATGTGCTTTCAGGTTGATATATTCCGGGATTTCGATTCCCTGTGGGCGAAGTGAATCGGGCAGGTTGGCGAAAAATTCTCCGGGAACGGCAAAAAAGCTAAGTTCAGGCAGATCAATATATATGCTATCTATATGGGGTAGCCCGGTAATTTGTCCGCTGAGTTGTGTTGCGAAAAAGTCGGGCCCGGCTAACCATAGGCTGTCAATGTGAACATCGGCCAGTTTGCCCTCAAGCTGGGCTCCCATCTTGATTCCCTCGTTGCCCGGCCAGTTGAAATAATATTCATTCATAACCGGAACAAACCAGGCAAGGTCTTGCTGAATGTGGGACTCCCGGATAGCCAGTTGATAACTGTATTCGGTAAGGTGTTCCTGTGAAAAATCAAGTAAGCTCCCCGGTGTGCTCAGCGAAACTGATATGTGGCTAAGGTCGGTAGTGAGATTTTGCAAATTGATTTCTGTTGAAGAACCCAGATTAATCTCCATATTAAAATCAGCAATGCGAAACTCCTCAGAAAAAACCAGGGACGTATTGTTTATTGCCATGATTATTTGGACTGGCGATACTTTTACATCGGTCAGGTGAAGGTCAATCTCAGTCAACGAAATATGACCGGGGTTAAATTCCTGCATCTCTGCAGTCTCTCCCTGCTTCATGGAAAAAGATGATTCAGTAATGTCAAGCTTGTTAAGTTCAATGTCCCAGTCCATGATTTCAGCAAAATCAAACCGGAAGGGTGGAGGGGCTTGTTCCGTTGCAGTGTCATTATTTGGCCTGTTTTCGTCATCCTTTGTTTTTTCCGGGAAAATGAAATCAGCCATCAATTGATCTGCTTCCAGGGTCTTAATGGCAATGAGGTATTCGTGGAGGTTGATTTTTTCGGGGTGCAATGCCAGCAACCCACTTTTAATGTGCATTTGAGTGCCATCGAAGCTGCTGAGCCGGAAGTCAGGGTTTTCAAGAATCAAAGCTGCCACTGCAATGTCTAAGACTGGCATACCCTTATCTGTAGTGTCAGGTTCGGCAGGAACCGATCGGGGAGTCATCTCAATTGCGATATGCGGTTGGCTAATGCGGATTTCTCCGGCATGGAATTTTTCATTGAGAAAATCTGCCGGTCTCAAATCAGCCGTCAGGTTGTCGAGTTGCACCTGCAAATCAAGTCCGGCAAAATGGTCTTTGTTCCGGTAGCGGATATTTTTCAGGGAAAGTTTTTTCACTGAGACGGTCCATCCATCCTCCTGGTCAACTTGTTCATCCTGCAAGGATTCCTCATTGGCAGGTGGGGTATCTGCATTTATTGTGTCTTCAGCGGCAAAAGCATCAATAAGAAACTGAAAATTAAACACAGTGTCGGGTTCTTCCCGTTTCATATTCGCAACCACGTTGGTCAGTTCAAGGCTTGCAACATTGACATGGCTGCGCAACAGTGCTGTCATGCCAATGTCAACAAAAATACTTCCTGCATAAAGCAGGGTGTCTCCCCGGGTGTCTTCTACATAGATACCTTTAAGTCCAACGGATTTGGGGAAGCGAATGGCAACCCTGTCAATTTCTACACGGGTATCAACCCGCTGACTAACCTGGCTGGTGATTTTCTGAATCAGAAAGGTTTGAACGGATGAAAACTGCAACAATACAGCAATGATAATAAAAAGCAAAAGGAAAGAGCCAACCATCCAGGCGATAATCTTGAGTAATTTTTTCAGGTATTTATGAATGGTTGCCTTTTGCATGAAATTGATGGATGGGTGTTGTAGTTGTTATTTTGTTACAAATATTCAAACGGTAAAAATACAGGTTTTGTTTGGACTAAACTTCTGTGCGCATGGTGAATTTTTTCAGGAAACATTTTTTTTTGTTACAATAAATATTATAACGGTCCTATTCAAGAGTCACTCCCACTAAGGTGTAATTTTTTTTAATCGTTAGTTTGGGTTAAATTTGCCTTGAAATAAAATTACATTACCAATACAAAAATATTACAAAAATCACACCCTTTTTTAATTCTAAATTTTAAAACCAGATGAAAACTCCATGATTAGGCTTTAAACACACACGAGTATGATCATAAAGGAGATTCCTACTGGCTATTTTAATCAAATTATGAACAGATGAATATGAAAAAAAATTTTACATGGATTGTTTTGTGTATGTTGTTTGCGGCAGGATATGCTCATGCGCAAGTACAAATGAAAGATGGAAGTCTGCAGGAATTGCCACAAATAGTAGACTTTGAATTGTTTAATGGAACGAACCTTCCTGATGTTTACCCGGGTTGGCAGGAAGCTAAAGGGTTCCAGCAACCCCAGTATGCCGGGGGAGCCTGGTTCAGAGGTTATGTTTTACATGGATCGAATACCGCTTCGGTGATATTCAGTACTTCCGGTTTAAAAGATGAATGGATAATCAGTCCCCAGTTCATGGCCACTGAAACCACAAAAGTATCTTTTAAAGCTGCCCTTACCCGTTTCTGGGACGATCCTGTTCAGGGTAATTTTGCCCATAATGACAGTGTTTCTGTTTTGGTGTCAACCAATACAAGCCAGTTTGATTTTGCACATGTTGTGCATACTTTCAAAATAGGAAATCAGCCCTCTCGTCATCTGGAAATGTACCAGTTTGATTTGAGCGAGTTTGCCGGACAGTTGGTTCACCTGGCTTTCTATGCAACCAACGGACAGGAGGCCAATAGTATCGCAGCGTTTCATCTTGATGACATAGAGATCAAGAATGCTGTAGCCCGCGATGCTATGCCTTTGTCTATGGTGTCTCCTGGATCTGCAGAGTGTTTTGGCGAACAAACTCCGGTATCGGTAGAAATCCGCAACGATGGTTATGAAGCCATTTCCGCAGTACCTGTGAAGGTGCGTGTAAGAGGGCCGGTAAATGAAAATCTTTTTGCGGTGCACCAGGGCACCCTTCAGCCGGGCGATGAAGCCCAGGTATTTGTTGGGTATCTGGAGAATCTTCCTTATGGTGATTATACTTTCTCTGTAAGCACTGAACTTGTCGGAGATACCTATAATTATAATGATGTTTTACCAGCGATTGTGCGCTATCATCCCGAGCCCCTTTCATTGCCTCTACCCACTATGAATTTCGTTGGCTTTTTTTCCAGTAACCTGGGAGATGTTTACCCCGGATGGTATGAAGCACGCGGGAAGGGTTATCCAAGGGTTGCCATGGATGTGGACTGGCAGGGTGATAACCTGGGAGGGATTCGTACAGCTAGCGTATATTACACAGGTCTGGGAACAGAAGACTGGATGGTAAGTCCCAAATTTTCTGCTACAGAAAACCTGGTAGTTGAATTAAAGGCCGCTGCTCAGTATATCCAGGGAGGTGAACAAATGGGTTCTGACGATAAACTGGCACTGATGGTTTCAACCGATTGCGGTGAAACCTGGGAGGAAGCAGCCGCCATAACCCAGACTGATAACCTTACTTCGTCATTGCAGGATTTTCTGTTTGAATTGCCCCAGTATGAAGGACAAGATATTATTCTTGCATTTTACGCAACCACTGGCAATATCAATGATCCTCAGCAGTATATTCTGCATATTACTGATGTTTCCATTAAGAATCTCTTCGAAACTGATGCAGGCATAACCAGGCTGATTGCACCAGGCAATTCGTGCTCTTTCACGGATAATGAGGAGGTTGTTGTAGAAGTAAAAAACTTTGGAACACAAGCCATTTCCAACTTTCAGATTGCCTATAGCCTCAACGGTGCTGACCCCATTGTGGAGACGGTGAGTGAAACCCTGAACTATAACCAGGTTATGACTTATACATTCATCAGTACAATCGACCTCACACAGCAGGACGATAATGTGCTGGATGTTTATACGATGCTGGAGAATGATCAGAACAGCGATAATGATGGCTTGTGGGATGTAGCACTTACACTCTCTTCTTTTGACTTGACAACCGAAGGTACTTACACTATGAGTTTTGAAGAAGATGAAGACTTCTCCGCATGGCTGGTGGAAGATGCCAACAATGATGGGTTTGAATGGGAGCTTTTAAACGATCCCCAGCATGCCCGCACCGGGAACTACTCTTATGCCTATTTCTCCAACCAGTCAAATACACAGAGCAACGACTGGCTTTTCAGCCCGTGCTTTTATCTCCAGGAAGGCAATACTTATTACGTTAGCTTCTACTACAAAAACAGGGCTACCAACTGGCCTGAAAGCCTGAAATTAATGTTGGGACAACAACAGGTTTCAACTTCCATGAATATTACCCTTGTTGATTTGGGTGCCATTTCCAATTCTGCTTATATGAAAGCCGAAGCAACTTTTACAGTTGACAATTCCGGCGAATACTACCTGGGTTGGCATGCTTACGGACCAGCCGACCAGTTTGGTATGCATATCGACGATGTAACCATTTACCAGGTGTTTGATCAGGATCTTGCCCTCGTAAACTTTATTGCCCCCAGAGATGTGGATGCCAATTGTTCGCTTGACAATGTGGAAGCTTTTGATTTGCATATCAGCAACGTGGGTTCAGAAGACATCACAGGGATAAACCTTGAGCTGGAAATCAATCAGGGTGCACCCGTAGCGTTTACCCTGGATGAGACCATCGTAGCCGGCGAATCCATGTGGGTAACCATCGAAAACGGCTTCTCTCTCAATCCCGGTGAATACTACCATCTGGTATTTTCGATCACAAACGATAATGATCAGAATGCGGCCAATAACACCCTCGTTGCTGAGAATTACATGCATTCCAACTACTATATGGGCTTTGAGGACTATGAGGACATTGACTCATGGACATTCCAGAATCTGGCAGGTGTGAACGAATGGTATGTTCAGGATGTGGCCGACCTTTCCAACACTGGTCAAAACAGCCTGGCCATCAGAACCGATGGGGCAGGTGGAAATACTGCCAATGACGACTGGGCTATAACCGGTTGTTTTGAACTTCTGGCCAATACATGCTATGAAATTTCTTTTGCTTACCGCTCAAGGTTTTCAACCGAAAATCTGGCCGTGTATATGGGTACCGATAATGACCATGCTGCCATGAATGATTTGCTCATTGATTTGCCCAGCTTTAACTCCAATGTGTATTTGCACGCTTCACAGCAGTTTACTGTTGAGGAAGACGGAACCTATTACTTTGGCTGGCATACTGATGGGGGTACATCAGGCCGTTACTTTATCTATATCGATGACATTGCTATAGTAGAAGATGCGGATGCACAACCCGCTGCCAATCCGGTAGTCAATGTTATTGATAGGGAAGTGCAATTTATTGCCAATGCAGAGAGCTACTCCTTCATTGAATGGGATTTTGGCGATGGAAATACTGCCAATGCCGATGAAGTATTCCATGTGTATGATGCACCCGGCACATACCAGGTTACCCTGACCCTGGGTAGCGGTTGTGTGGATGTAACTTACGAACTGGAAGTTATACTGGAATGCGAAATGGATGATGACTTTACCTATACCATCGATGGTACAACTGTTACGTTTACTGCAAGCGGCGATGCGGCAGGCTATGAATGGGATTTTGGTGATGGAAACTCCGATGGCGGTGCTGTGGTATCACATACCTACCAAAATCTGGAACCTCAGACATTTAATGTGCTCATGACCGGTTATTACGCCTGTGGCATAAATGAAGTTCAACAGGATGTATTAGTTGAAGATACATGGGAAGAGCCAACTTCTTATATTCTTACGCTTGTGGCAAGTCCTGCCGAAGGCGGTATGGTAGTTGGAGGAGGTGAATTTGAAGTTGGAGAAACAACGGTTGTTTCTGCGATTCCCAACCAGGGCTACCTATTTGTTCACTGGATTGACGATGCGTCGGATATAGTTAGTACTAATGCTGCTTTTGTATTTACCATGCCTTCCAGTGATGTAACCTTAACCGCTGTATTTGAAGAGGATATTGAGCCCGTTTACTTTCAGGTTTCCATCGTTCATGATTTGGGAGAAGCAATTCAAACTACCGGTGAAGGTGAGTATCAAGCAGGTGAAACCGTTACCGTTGAAGTTGAATTTATGGACGGTGTAAATTATATGTTTATCGGCTGGTTTATTAATGATGAGCTGGTAAGTGATGACTATGCATATACATTCGTTATGCCTGAGCATGATGTGGTTCTCGCCATAGATGCAGATATCCTTCCATTTGTTGACCTTGTGGATCAGTTTGAAGTAAACCTTTTCCCCAACCCGGCCAGCGAAAGAGTGCATTTCACTTCCGGTCAGCCCGTAAACCAAATCATCATTACTGATTTGCAGGGCAGGGTAGTGTACAACACCCAGGTTGGAGGTGAAACCGAATTCTCTGTTTCCGTGGATGGTTTCAGAGGAGGAGTATACTTTGTACAACTGCACGGAGCACAAGGTGTGGTTGTAAAGAAGCTGCAGGTGAAGTAAAACCTTTTTAAACCGGTAGTTTCCGGCCGCTTTAAGATTGGAAAATTATTGTCAATTGGCAGAAAGCCTGATCGGGTAAAACCCATAAGGCTTTCTGCTTTTTTGGTTATTGATTGTGAATTAAGTGCGTAATTTCAGAAGTCCGCTATTAAAAACAAGACTTTAATTTCAACGAGAGTAGTTTTTACATTCCAACTGCAATGAAAGTTGATTTGCTTAAGTTTTCATAATAAGAGCCACCCTGGAGTTTTATGTTAAAAACACCCAATGTTTATGTTTTGTATTTATATGTGAAATCAAATTGCAGTTCAAAGGGGGGGAGAGAGTATCCCGGCTTTTTTAATTTTCCAGACAGGTATAAACTGTCCGGTAAATTGATTTGCAGGCAGCCTTTTGTTGATGCTGAAGACAAAGATAACAAGCTGGAGCAGATAACGAATAAATCCACACAAAATGAAAAGCTATATTCTGAAATTTTCCCTGGCCGCAGTTATTGCTGTTTTTTTATGGGGTTGCACTTCACCGGGCGGGGTTACCGACACAACAGCCAACGCTGATGCAACAGGCCGCAAAAAGCCATCGGACTGGCAAGGGGTGTATACCGGAAATTTTCCCGGAAAGCAGGAAGGGAATTGGGAGCAGGTAGTAATCCTGCTCAACAGGAATTACACCTATTCTATGGAAAAAAAAACAAGCGGGGAGTCGGACGAGGTTAAGCAACAAAGAGGAACGTTCAGGTGGGATCGCAGGAGGAATACCGTTCAACTGGATCCATTTCCCGAAAGATTCGGCTCTCCCGTTTTTGAATTGGGAGAAAATCACATTGTGCAGCTTAATACTGGCGGCAATGCAAATGAAGTTTCGGAAGGGAGTACGACCATTATTTTGAGAAGAGAACCCAACCCTGTGCTGGAACGCACCTGGCAATTGACCAACCTACCGGGAAACTGGGTGGGAATAAACGACAAAATAACCATTGTTTTTAAGATCATTGATCAGCGTGTGGTGGTGAATGGTGTATGTAGCAGATTCCCCGGGCAATATGTTTTTCACGATGATGGTGTTCAAATTAAGTATCGAATTACCGGAGGTTATCTTCGCGATAGAACCGAACTGAAAACAGCTTTTTTAATGGCATTGACTTATACAGACGATATAAAAGTTCGCGGTGATTATCTAATGCTGCTCTCCAACAAACAAACCATTGCCACATTTGAACTGGTGGAGTAGGTTTGAACAATCGGGGTATGATTTGGATACCAAAAGAGGACAGTGTTCCGGAAGATTTATTGACCCTGCCGACCTACCATTTAAGGTTTATCACCAGAATCGTGGTGAGGGTCACCTCCCGGTTCCGTACCACTTGCTGTCAAATCGCCCTTTATTTCGTTAAGAATTGCAAATTAAATGGTTTTATTCATATATTTGAAGGGTAAATAATACGGGCAACCGACCCAAAAACAAGATAAACAAAAGGGGATTTTCGCAGGAAGGGCAAGCTTATACCATAGGTTTAGTATGATGTATTAGCTGACAGCAAGGCAAAGGTGCTGTCGGGATAGGCAGAATTTTAATCAAAAAACAAGACATTATGAAGCATGAAACATTAAAAATCAATGAAAAGGAAATAGAATGGGATAGTTGGTCGAAAGCTGATGAAATAAAACATTATAGAAAGAGAATAATTGATAATGAGCACGTCAATAAATTGTATTGTGACATATATGAAATTCCGCCGGGGAAAACCAATTGGCCACTCCATTATCATACATGCAACGAGGAAATTTTCTATATAATTGATGGTTACGGAGAAGTAGAAACGGAAAGGGGAGTAGTGAAAGTTAAGTCAGGAGATATTTTAAGATTTCCAGCTGGAGAAAAGGGAGTACATCAATTAAAGAATACATCAGATAGTGAAACACTAAAATATTTAGATATTGGAACAACAAACTTACCTGATGTAGTATTTATGCCCGCAGATAATAAGGTTGAATTATTTGCAGGTAAATCCGGGAAAGATAAAATGTGGTCATATAAAGATCTGTAAATGTGTGCTGTGCGATAATTTGAATAGAAAGCCAGGCAGCGAATATTGTATAGCCAAAAAAAAACTGGTTTTGGGGATTTTGCAAATGTTTCTCTATCGCACCCGCTCCGGGGTGCCCGTTCTAATTAATAGCAAAGCATATTCTATCGCTATGTGCCCCCGCTGGGGGCTTTGGGGCAAAGAACATATACCCGGAAGCTTCCAGTTCCTGCGGAAGCTGGAAGTTCCTCTCCTCCCCTGGAACCTGGAACTTGCCTGGCAATTTCCGGCTATTCGGTTGGATCACAACGGCCAGAAAACCGGAATCAGCAAAAAGACCATAAGCATCACCAGCAATGAAAAGGGGAGGCCGATTTTCAGGTAGTCGGAAAATTTGTAGCCCCCAGGTCCCATTACCAGCAGGTTGGCGGGGTGTGCCACGGGACTGAGAAAACTTCCTGAAGCGGCAATGGCAATGGCAATCATAAAGCTATGGGGTGAGGCCCCAAAGTTTTCTGCTGTTTGAATTGCGATGGGGGCCATGATAACCACCAGTGCTGCCGGATGGATTGCCAGGGTAGTTACCAGCGTTATAAGGTATAAGCCTGCCAGCAAGCCCATAGGCCCGAACCCACCCAGCAGGTTTTCCACCAGGCCGGCCATAAGCATGGCAGCACCGGTTTGTTCGATGGCAACCCCCAGAGGCAGCATGCCGGCAATCAAAAATACCGAGCGCCAGTCGATGGCTCCGTAAGCTTCCTCCATTCTCAGGCAGCCTGAAACAACCATCAGGATAACGCCGATTATGGCACTGATGGCCAGGGGTAGCAACCCGGTGATAACCATCAGCAATGTTGCCGCCAGTATCAATACTGCTGTGAGTGCCTTGCCTGTGCGGAAGGCAGGTTGTAAACTTTCGGTAAGGAGGATAAAGTTTTCATCTTTGCTCAAAAGGGTTATTTTTTCCCTTCTTCCGTATAGCAGGAGTGCCTCGCCAAATCGCAAAGGGACGTCATGCAGGTTGGTTCGGATGGCTTTCCCTTCCCGCCACAAAGCCAGCACATTGAGTCCGTACTTCTTTCTGAAGTTGATATCACTTAGTGTTTTTCCTGCCAGTGCAGAGCGGGGTGCAAGCACGGCTTCAGCCATGATCACCTCTTCTGTTTCCAGCGATTCGGCGCCGGGAATCTGTTCGTCAAAAATTTCAATATCAAACAGTCCCTGCAAAAGGGGCAGGTTGTCCATATCCCCGTAAATAAGCAATGGCCTTGAGGATTCAGCGGATTGTTCTTCTTCTGCCACCAGCTGTCCTTTGTCGTTCAACTCTCCCAAAACTACCAGGCCAAAAGTTTGCGTAAGAAAATGATAGTTGGCGGTTTTCTTCAGGCTTTGGTAAGCATTGGATGTGTGCAGGATGAAAAGAGAATCTGTAAGTTTATAGGTGGTGGTTAGCCTGGCTTCTGTCACAGGGTTTGCTTCTTCAAAAACTCCTTCCTTCAGTAAAGATTCTACTTGTTCCGCAACGGTAAGAATCAGGAGTATGTCAGTAGCAGAAATTATTTCTCTGCGCAGGTTCTTGTTGAGAACCACGCCGTTTCTCATCATTGAAAGAATGCGGATGTTTAGAGAGCCAATATGTTTTAGTTTTCCTGCATTTTTGCCCAAAAGCGAAGAATCATTGCCCGGCCTGACTTCATAAAAGCCCAGATTTTGAAACTCAATTTCTTCCAGCAGTTTTTGAGGAGGGATCTCTGCACTCCAGTTACGCAAATCCCTGATGGTGTCATATTTCCCTTGTACAAAAAGCTTGTCATTATCCCTGAGCAATGTATCGGGACCGGGGTTAAGGATAGTTCCGCCCCCATCTCTTCTAACTGACAGAACATTGACGCCCAGTGCTGCTCTGAAGCGGCCTTCAGCAAGGGTTTTTCCGGCAAGGGTTGACCCGGGTTTTATTTGTATCTGAAAAGTGCTGTCTTCCAAATGATACGATGCCGTAAGTTCATGGTGACGGTCTTCTTCTTTATCCCGTGATGGCTTTTTTCGGGGAAGCAGGAAACGGCCGGCCAGTGAGATGATAAGCACACCCGCAATCATAACAATGCCGGCCACAGGGGTGAAATCAAACAAATTCAGGGGTTCGTAGCCTGCCTCTTCCAGCTGGAAGCTTACCAGCAAATTGGCAGGAGTACCTATAAGTGTTGTCAACCCGCCTAAATGAGTGGCAAAGGCAAGAGGAATGAGCAGACGGGCCGGAGAACGTCCTGTGGATCGGGCAACATCCATCACCACCGGAAGCATCAGGGCGGCAACCCCAATATTGCTCATGACCGTGGAAAGCATGGCTGAGGTAAACATAATCACCATAATTACTCTCCATTCCTGTTTGCCTGCAAATTGCAATACTTTGGAACCTATAATTCTTGCCACACCGGTTTGATAAATAGATGCACTTAGAATAAACATGGCCCAGACTGTTACTACAGCAGGATTGCTGAAGCCCGCCAATGCTTCTGCAGGGCTAACCAACCCTGTTGCTGCCAGAAGACACAACACCGACAGTGCCACAATATCCATTCTCACCCAGCCGGTAAGAAACAAAACCAGGGCCAGTGCCAGAATGCTGAACACAAGAAATATTTCAATAGTCATTCAATCACAATTTTATTGATAGTCTGCGGCCAATTAGCAGCAGCAGCATTTGATCTTTCTCTTTCGTTGGGTTGTCGGAACACGTATTGGTCTGAGGTTTGTGGATTGTTAAAATGGCCAGAAAATGGGCAGCAAAATCAGCACAATGACCATCACTACCAGCGAGAGGGGCAATCCCAGTTTGATATAATCGGTAAATTTATACCCTGCAGGTCCCATTACCAGCAAATTGGCTGGATGAGATACGGGGCTGAGGAAACTGCCGGCGGCAGCAATGGAAATGCCCATCATCAGGCTATAGGGTGAAAGACCAAAATTCTCTGCTGCCTGCAAAACGATGGGCGACATGATTACCACGAGCGCTGCAGGAGGTATGGCCAGGGTAGAAATCAGGGTAAGCAGATACAATCCGATAAAAATTCCCCAGGGGCCAAAATCACCGAAAATATCCACTACTGTTTCTGCCATCAGCGCTGCTGCTCCTGAATCCTGCATGGCGGCTCCCAGAGGAAGCAGACCGGCAATGAGAAACACCGATCGCCATTCTATCGCCCGATAGGCTTCTTCCATTTTTAAGCATCCGGTCAGCACCATCAATGCAATACCTATCACTGCACTTATGGCCAGGGGTATCAATCCCAGCAAA
>SLPR01000111.1 GCA_007131895.1 Bacteroidales bacterium
GCAGCTGCCCCCAGTAAAAAGCGATGGCGATGCTGCAATTTCAGATCTTTGGAAAACTCAGACAAAAGATCATGGGCCATAAAGTATTTGAAGTTCTGGTAATGCTCACCGCCCACCATTCTCTCCACCGCCCTTGCTGCAAAGCGTCCCAATGGCCGGGTATGCTGGTCAAAGCTATAATCCACCACAATCAAGAGGCCGCCAGGTTTTACAATTCGTTTTGATTCATCAAAGATTTTCCTGGCAGTTTCTGCGTGCATTTCATGTAACGAGAAACTCATAATCGCTGCATCAAATGTATCGTCCTCAAAACCGGTTTGCGAGGCATCTTTTTGCAGGCAGATATCCTTTGAGCCTTTGCGCCATGCCTGTTGCAGCATGTTTTCAGACATATCTACCCCCACAAGATTTTTAATCCCTGCCTTTTGCAGGTAAAGTATCTGGTTACCAGTTCCGCAGCACAGATCGATTACACTTTCCGCACCTGTATGGATAAGGACATCGCGAACCGACTTTCTGATTTTGCGAATGGGCAAAAGGAGCACCGTATCGTAAACGCTGGCAAGAAAACGGCTATAATGGTTGTGACTGGACATACAAGTTTGAATTAAGGATAAATTGTAGCTTTGCCTGACTTATTTGTATGCAAAGGTATAAGTAATGAATTGAATGGAGCCAAAGGAGACTTCAGGCAATACCAAAACTGAGAGTTTAATACCTGCCTGGGAAATTTTGAGCTGGAAGACCACAAGACCATTGCTTCCAATCTTTTGATCTATTGTACATTACCGGACAAAAATTGTATTGATTCGATACACTAAAATTAGCGCTTTTAAGGATTGTCAACTACGCAACTGGGTTAAATGCTATAAGTTATGAGCAGAGGAATGGTATTTGATGATATGTTGGAAAAAAGATAGTAACCAAAACCACCGGACATGTTCATCCATTTCCTCAAACACACATTGAGGCTATTCTCGCGCAACAAGATGTATTCGCTCATCAACCTTTTTGGGTTGTCTGTTGGGTTAGCCGTAGGCATCATTATTCTTATGATCATTGGCTCTCAGTTGAGTTACGACCGTTTTCATGAAAAAGGCAGGGATGTTTACCAGATTACCATGGTAAGCCACTCCAAAGACCAGGCTCAGTCTTCCAACACCATTCCTGCTGCCATTGGACCATCTCTTTGGGAGGAATTTCCCGAGATTCTATCTGTAACCCGTCTCTCGGCCCCAACGCCGGGATATTTCACTTTTAGAGAACAGACCCTCACCCTCATGCATATTTCATGGGCCGACTCCACATTTTTTGATACCTTTTCCTTTGAGTTGATACATGGCAACCCTTCCACAGCCCTGGCTTCACTCTATGGTGCTGTACTGACAGAAAGAACGGCAGCAGCTCTTTTTGGTGATATCAACCCCATGGGGCAAACCCTAAGACTCAACAATGAAGAACAATACGTGGTGACGGGCATTGTAAAAGACCCTCCGGAGAATTCCCACATACAGTTCGATGCCCTGCTTTCTTTCTCCACACTTTATGAAGATCGCAGCCTGCATATGGGCTGGGATGGGGGAAATCGCTACATAAACTATATTGAAATGGCTCCTACTGCCGACAGAGAAGCCTTTTACGAAAAACTTCCTGACTTTTTATTTGAAAAAATAAACCGGCAAATAGAACCCTATGGTTTTCGTATGGAGATCAAGCTTTATCCCCTGAACGAAGTCTACCTCAAATCAGGACACTATGGCAACCCCATGATGTTTGTTTATATTTTCGCAGCCATTGCCATCTTTATCCTGCTCATTGCCGGTATCAATTTTACCAATCTCAGCACTGCCCAGGCGCTCAGACGTGCACGGGAAACCGGGGTGCGCAAAGTAGCGGGTGCAACCCGGTGGCAGCTTATTGTTCAATACACCGGTGAAGCACTACTGGTTGCATTGGGTGCTTTTCTCATCGCCCTGTTGCTTGTGGAACTGGTGCATCCGTTCATCAATGCCCTTACGGGAATGGAATTAAAAATTTTATCCATCGACTGGCCTGGATTTATCCCTGCCCTTGTGGGGATGGTAATCCTGACAGGTGTTCTTGCCGGGGGGTATCCGGCCTTCTATCTTTCTTCTTTCCAGCCGGCCCAGGCCCTGAAAGGGGGCATGAAAAGCGGAAGGGGAAAGGCGGTTGCCTCCAAAGTACTGATAGTGCTGCAGTTTGTCATCTCTATGGTGCTTATCAATACTTCATTGGTTATTTTTAAACAGCTAAACTATATGTATCATTTTGATACCGGCATGAACACCGAACATGTGGTATGGTTGCGGCTGCCCAGTCAGAGGGCCATGGATGGATACGAGACACTTCGCAATGAAATATCAACCATTGCAGGGGTACAAACCTGTGGGGCTACTTCTGAAATTCCCGGCAGATGGATTACCAGCAATGGCTACAGGGTAAATGGCGCTGAGGAGGTTAGTATGATACATGTGCTGGATATTGATGCTGGCCTGTTGGAAGTGCTGAATATTGAAGTGGTGGAAGGACGCAATTTTATTAGAGGTTCGGAACAGGATAAAACCACATACCTTGTAAATGAAACCTTTATACGGCAATTTGGCATTGACGATTTTCAATCGGTAAGGGTTCAGCGCGATGGTAGCAGACCCATAATCGGTGTAGTTAAAGACTTTCACTTCACCTCTTTGAGGGTTCCCATCAAACCCCTTATACTTACCAACGAGCCCTGGGATGGCTTTGACTATTTGCTGACAGGCATTAATTCAGCCAATATGAATCATGTGATACCCCAGATTGAAGCTGTCTGGAAAAGGCTAATGCCCGGAGATCCTTTTGTTCATGGACAGATGAATGATTACCTGGGGCAATCCTACGATTTGGAAAAACGGGTGGGACATGTTTTTTCCTCCTTCACCTTGTTGCTGCTTCTCATAGCTTGTGTCGGCTTGTTTGGCTTGTCGTCATTGATGATTCGTCAGCGGCAAAAGGAAATCGCACTGCGAAAGCTGCTCGGAGCTCCTACCTTTTCCATCCTGAAGCTGGTTACCGGTACCTTTACCTGGCTGGTAATTGTTGCCAATATCATTGCCATTGTACCTCTGTACTTTATTGTAAGAGCGCTGCTGGGATATTACAGCTATTCCATCAGCATTAATGCGTGGTGGTTTGTGCTCACCGCTTTGGGCTCCCTGTTGCTGGCATGGCTCACCGTAGGCTGGCAATCTTACCGAATCAGTCAGACCAACCCTGCTGAGGTGATAAGGTATGAATAAGCAAGGGTAAAGGATGAATAACATGGGAACCACAATTCTGAAAATCAGCACAGAGCAGGATTTAGCAACCTATCAGCAATTTCTGAAGTTAATTTATGTCCAATCAACACCAGGTGGCTTTGGGAGATTTGCTCATCCGTAGGAGTAATGCTGATAGTTTTGCCTGCTGAGTGCAAAAGGTATGCTTCGCCTTTTGCGTTTTTAATGTATCCCTTGATGCGGTAAATGTCTTTGTAGTAAATAAACAAACTCATTTGCAGCACGCTGTGGAGTTTTTCCAGGTCAAAACAGTTTTCGGTTTCAAACAAAACACTGTTGATGGAATGCATCAATTCTTTGTTTCCCGGCTTTTCAACAGAAAACAAAGGTCTCACAGGATTCTTTGTAAAAAGGAGATTTTTGTCCAGTGTGCCGTCGGTTGAAGGGGTAAAATGGGCGTAAGGGTTTATTCGATTTAGGTTTTCTTCCAAAAGTTCGAGATAATGCGCTGAGACTTTTCCCGATTTGTTGATAAGAACCAGGTTGGAGGCAGCTATTTGTCTTGCGGTTTCCGAAGTTTTTCCCAGAAAGTCTTCAACCACTTCTGCATCCGTTACACAAATCATCTTTTTCATATCAAAAACTTCCTGCACAAAATCCTCATTGAAAATAGCCGACAGGTTTCCTGCATCTGCAATACCGGTGGTTTCCAGGAAAAGATTGTCTGGTTTGTTTTCCATGCGGGCAATCTGGTCAAGCACATCGTAGAGCTCAGTATCTAAATTACAGCACAAACA
>SLPR01000253.1 GCA_007131895.1 Bacteroidales bacterium
ACTGAAGTCAGCCGGGGCTTTTTTTCCTTTTCCGGATCGCCATCATCCGTTTTTTTGGGTTTTGCCGCCTCGCTATAACTGTCAAACAAAGCAAGATATTCTTTTACAGAACTTTCATTAAGCTGCTGCTTAAGAAAATTCTGAACGAATTCCCTTTCGTTAACCGACAATCCTACATCCTGCTTTGCAATAATTGCAAAGAGTTGCATTAAAGCCTTGAGAATTTCTTCACTCATTTAGTGGTGTGTTTTGGCAGTATTAGTAACTGTGCATTTCGAAAGGAATGTCTACAATTTCTGAATATTCTTCTCCGGCTTCTTCCATATCTTCATCATCTTCCTGGAAATACCATTGAACTACCACTTCATGTCCACTATTGAGGATATCTTCAAATTTTAAAAGAATATCAAGCAATAATTTGGAAGAAGCAGTATTAAAGTATTCCAGCCTGAAAATGACCTCAGTTTTGGGGTTTGGTGATTTGGCATACTCCTCAATCCATTGAATAACAGGTGCGTAAAAAGTAACTACATCTTCCGGTAGTGAGCGGCCCGAAAATTCAAGAATGTTGCTTTCAGCATCAAGAATTACATTGGGTGTATCGTCCGTTCCTTTAATTTTTATTACTTCCATGATACTTATTTATTTTTTGGTGAAAATCTCTGTTTATTTGCGTGAAATTTTGGTTCTTAAAAGAAAGAAGGAGTTGTTTTCATCAATTTCAATGAAATTGTATTCAAGTTTTTCTCCTGTTTTTCTGGCGATATCTATAAGTCCGAGGCCGGCACCACCTTTTTCGGATAAAGAACCTTCGCGCATTTGTTTCTTAAATAGTTCTTTCAAACCATCTTTGTCCAGTTGATTTATTTTTTCCAGCAAAGCTTTCAACTCAATGACCTTTGATTTTTCAACTGCATTTCCTGTAAGAATCTGGTAACCCTGGTTTTCATCTTCCAGTCGGCCCACAATAAAAATGCCATTGCCAGCAAAACCGCCAGTACTCGATGAAACCCTCTCATCTGCATGTTTGCTTAAATTTTGCAAACACTCTACCATAACATGAAACACCTTTTTCTTCATTGAGGCATCTTCACTGTAGCTATCCATCTTGTTTTCGGCAAGAGATGTAAAAGCTTTGGTAATCTGGTGGGTGATCTCTCCTTCATAAACAAGCGTAAATTTGTTGGCAAGCATCTCGTTATGAAATTCATAGACCATTTTCATGTAATCCACATTTTCCATTTTTTTTTATTTTTCGATTTATAATTGAGTCGTACTATTTTTAAATGCTAAAACTTTAAAATCTGATACCGATGAGCAGAACATCGTCAATGGGTACTTCATCTCCCAACCATTCCTGGTAATCATTTTTGAAAAGGTTGTACATTTGATTCATCGGCAAATCCTTGTTTACAACAATATGATTTTTGATTCTTTTGGGGAAATATTTTCTTCCTTCAGGTCCGCCAAATTGATCTGGCAGCCCATCAGAAAAGAAGTATATACTGTCGTTCTTTTGAATTTTGAATACATGGTTTTCGAAGTTGGGCTCGGGCTTTCCTTCCTTGGGTATACCCCCTATAGCTGAGCGGGTTCCTTTTGTTTCTATGAGTTCTCCTTCTCTTACAAGGTATAATGGCCTGTGGGCTCCTGAAAACTGCAATTCCATTTCTTTATAATTAATCTTGCAAAGGGCCACATCCATACCATCTCTTGCACTGGCTCCTTCTTTATCCTGTCGAAGGGTTTGCTGAACTCCCTTATGAAGTTGCGTCAATATCTCTCCGGGGGTAAGCACAGTGGGTTGGCTGAGTATCTGATTCATAATAAAATAACCAATCAGCGAAAGCATTGCCCCGGGCACTCCATGACCCGTACAGTCAATAGCTGCGATATAAATGTCATCATCTTTCTCGTACATCCACGGGAAGTCGCCACTTACGATATCGCGGGGAAGGTAGAACATGAAGGAATCGGGAAAACTCTGCTTTATAAGCTTCTGGCTTGGCAGAATAGCGTTTTGCAGCCTGAATGCATAGTTGATACTGTCGGTTATTTTTGCATTCTTTTCCTTGATCTCCTCTTCGATTTTTTTAAGCTCGGTGATATCGTGCAAGATAAAAAGAATAGTCTCAAGTCGCCCTTCTTCGTTGAATTCAGGTATGGCGTTCAGGTTCATGATCCTTCTGTTATCCTCTGTAAGAGAGAAGCCTATTTCTTTTTGTATCTTTTCTTTGCTCTTTTTTACCTCCTCTGCAATGTTGTCAATGGTGCCGACAATTTCATCATTAAGTCCTACTTCGCCAATGTGCTTCTTGTTAAATTCTTCGGCTTTTCCTCCCGTATACGACTCTATGGATGGGTTTGCATAAAACACAATCCTGCTAAGGTCGATACGCAAAATAATATCAGGTGAGTTGTCAGAAAGGGTCTGCATTTGTCCGCGCATGCGTTGTTCCTTTTCAGCCCTTTTCCTTTCAGTAATATCGCTGGTGTTGAGAATAAGACCATTAATAGCAGGGTCGTTAAGCAGGTTACGACCCGTTGTTTCCAGAAACATGATGGCGCCATGTTTGTTGAGATAAGAATACTGGATTTTTTGAGATTCATCGGGGTCTTCAAGCAAATCCTCAAACATCTTATTGATGATGGTTTGCCCTTTTTTATTGATCCGGTCAAAATCCTTTCCGCTAAACATATCCTCTTCATTGTATCCAAGGATGTTGTGTACCGATGGACTCACATATTTGAGCTTTTTATCTGCATCATAAATGGTGATAAGCTCAGAAGCATTTTCTAAAAGTGAGTATAAACGTTTTTGACTTTGGTTAACTTCTTCAACTTTTTCTTCCAGATGGGTGTTGGTTTTCTCAAGCTCTTCCTGGGTAAGTCGCATTTCTTCAGCATTCTGGCGAAGCTCTTCTTCATTTTCCTTCAACTCCTGGGTCATTTCCTGCGATTCATGAAGCAGGCGTTCTGTCTTTTCTGTAATTTTCAGGTTGTAGAAAGTACGGGCAACAATCTCAGCAATTTCTTTCACAAAAGCAATTTCATGGGGCTTGAATTCTTTTACCGAAGCAAATTCAAAGGCTCCCTGAAGTTTCTCTTCCATGAAAAGCGGAACGATGAGCAAGCTGTCAGGCTTTTTCTCTCCCAGGATTCCGGAGGTAATACTGAGATAGTATTCGGGAATTTCTGTTCTGTGAATGATGTCTTTTTCTATGGCTGCCTGCCCTACCAGTCCTTCTCCAATGCGTACTTCATCCTTGAGGTATTTTTTGCGATTGAAAGCGTAGGAGGCAGAAATGCGCAACAGGTGAGATTCATCATCGTAAATGTAGAAAACTCCCTGTACTACATCTATATATTTTATGAGGGCTTCCAGCACCTCATAGCTCAATAGGTTTACATCGTTGTGCAGGCGAAGTATTTGTCCGATCTGGTCCTTGCCCCGCATTTCCCAGTTCTGAAGTGATTCTTTCTGGTTGTTTTCGAATAGTTTATCCCTGAGATTCTGAAGGGTTTTTCCCAGTGTATCCGAATCATCCGAAATTTCAAAATCAATATCATACCGGCCGTTACCAATCTCTTCGGCAAAGGTGGCCACTTTGGTTATGTTTTGTGTCTGGCTGTTGAGCACAAGATTGATTTTATCTGCCTCTTGCTGTTTCTTTTCCAGGAAAGAATATATGAAAAAGCCTGCTAATCCGAAAATCAGCGGTATAAAGTCAATAATAATCAAAACAGGGTTGGATGCATGGATCTGTTGAATGGATGAAAGCCCAAACCCCAGGTTAAGACGGCTAAGTTCCACAATCCAGGAGAAGAGTGGAAAAATAAAGCCAATCAAAACAGAAAATATAACAACTTGTTTTTTGTCAAAAACCTTCATAAATGGGACAATTGGTTATATACGTCAGCCGGTAAATACTAATAATATCAATTCTGAAAATCAGAGTCTTTTTCGAATCAGGGCAAAAATACATTTAAAAAGAATCAAAACCCCCTGTGTTTTACGCAAAAATGATCTTTTTTACACGTAGAAATCTCTTATTTTTCCACTCAAT
>SLPR01000112.1 GCA_007131895.1 Bacteroidales bacterium
AGCCTGGCAACCATTTCGGCTTTGGATGCACCGGTAACCAGGAAAAAAACATTTCGGGCATTATTGATAATTCTCCCGGTGGCCGTAATTCTTTTCTGGCCGGTATAAGGATTTTGTGTGGCCTCAAATAGTTTTTTACTGTTGAAAAGGGTAATGTCGGGTGGAAATATGGATGCCGTATGGCCGTCTTCGCCCAAACCAAGCAATACCATATCAAATGCCGGGGTCTCTTTATGTTTGGGTAAAAGGCCGGAAACCAAAGTGCTGTATCTTTTGGCTTCTTCAACGGGATTTTTCTCTCCTTTGATACGGAAAATGTTGGAAGATTCCAGGGGGATATTGACCAGTAAGCTATCCAAAGTCATTTTGTAATTGCTTTCTTCATGGTTGGGAGGTACGCATCGTTCATCTCCCCAGAACAGGCAGATATTGTTCCAGTGAATGGAATCTACGGCATATTGGGAGATGTATTGAAAAATTGTCTTCGGGGTTGAACCTCCGGACAGAGCTACCGAGGCCTGTTTGCCATCAGAAACGGAATGTGAGAGTTCTGCCAGTTTTTGGGCAAAGAATGCTGAAAGTTCATCGATGTTCGGGAATATATGTATATTTTTCATGTGGTTGTAATTTGTAATTTCCTTATATTGTGGTGTTTATGCTTTTTATGAGAATTCAATAATGTCAGCGCTACGCGCCTTTGGGTTTGAGGTTACAATTGATTTCTACCATAATGTCAGCGCTACGCGCCTTTGTTAGCTTTGTTTATTGTCGTTTTCGCACAATCATCCCCGCAGGAGCCAAAAGTTTTGTCTTGGCCCGGTTCATAAAGCACAGTAATTGTCATCGCCTGTAAGTGCAGCACAGGGGTATCTCCATCCCATGTCTGCTTCTTCTATCAGTTCATCTGCAATATCGGGCCCCCATGTACCGGCCGGGTATCCGTGCAGGGGGATGTCGGCATTGTTTTTCCATGCCTCAAGCACGGGCTGAATAAATTTCCAGGCAGCGAAAACAGCATCTATGCGGGCATATAAAGTTGAATCGCCAATCATTGCATCCAGCAGCAGTCGTTCGTATGCATCAGGAATTCTTACCTCAGAAAGATCGTTATAATGAAAATTCATACTTACATTTTGCACATTAAACCCTGCTCCAGGTGTTTTCATTCCGAACTTTATTAAGATACCTTCGTCAGGTTGTATTCTGATGATCAGTTGATTGCACGCGTTGCAATCTTCCTGCTGTGCAAAAAGGTAATGGGGGGTAGGCTTGAAATGGATAACAGCTTCGGTTACCCTCGTAGGCAAATGTTTACCGGTGCGGATGTAAAAGGGTACTCCACCCCATCGCCAGTTGTCAATATAGAATTTCAGGGCCGCATAGGTCTCTGTTTGAGAATCTGCAGCTACACCTTCTTCACTCCTGTAAGCCTTTACTTTGTTGCCTTTGATGGTAGATTCGGTGTATTGCCCGCGAATAGTATTTTCTGCAACGTCCTTTTCTGATAGTGGGCGCAGCGATTGCAAAACTTTTACGGTTTCATTACGAATAGCGTCGGCATCCATAGATGCGGGAGGCTCCATCGCAATAAGGCCCACCAGTTGTAAAAGGTGATTCTGCACCATATCCCTTATGGCTCCGGATTGATCATAATATCCGGCACGATTTGCCACTCCAAAATTTTCGGCAGAAGTAATCTCTACATGATGGATGAAATTCCTGTTCCAGAGGGGTTCGAAAATTCCGTTGGAAAAGCGCGTAACAAGCACATTCTGGACCGTTTCTTTACCCAGATAATGGTCAATACGAAACAGCTGGTTTTCTTTCCAGCTCTTTTTTAAAGATTCGTTGAGTTGAATCGCACTCTGCAGGTCGTAGCCGAAAGGTTTTTCAATGATAATTCTTTTCCAACCTTCTGATTCATCGTTTAATGAGGCATTGGCCAAGAGCCTGGGGATAACCTCATAAAGGGATGGGGGCGTAGACAGGTAAAAGATCAGGTTGAAGGGCTGGATGGAATTTTGTTTCCTCAGGAGTTGAAGTTTTTCACTGAGTGCCATGTAAGATTCTTCACTTTGGGTATCGGCCTGCAGGTAGAATAAACGATCTGAAAATCCCTTGATTTTTTTCTTGTCTGCTACTCTGGTAATAGCATCTTTAAGGGCATTTTTATTTTGCTCACGAAAATCGCTGTCTGATATAGAGCTACGTCCCACGCCCAATATCACAAACTTTTCGGGCAACATGTTGAGCACTTCCAGTTCAAAAAGGGCAGGCATCAATTTACGCCTGGTCAGATCGCCGGTGGCTCCGAAAATAACCAGGATTTGATCTTCAGGTTTTTTATCTTGATATTGCATGATTGTTTACTTCTTTTTTACGGCATGACCGCCAAATTGATTTCTGAGGGCTGCCAGCATTTTCATGGCAAACGAATCTTTCTGACGCGATTGAAAACGGGCAAACAATGAAGCGGTAATTACGTGGGCCGGCACATCAAACTCAATGGCGGTTTGCACGGTCCATCTTCCTTCTCCGCTATCCTGAACATAGGGTTCCAGTTGTTCCAGTTGTGGATCTTCTTTCAATGCATTTACAGCCAGTTCCAAAAGCCATGAGCGCACCACGCTTCCATACTGCCAGGCGTCGGCAACTTTTGCAATATCAATATCATAAGGAGCCTTTTCGAGGATTTCAAATCCTTCGGCATAGGCCTGCATCATGCCATATTCAATGCCATTGTGTACCATTTTCACCATGTGCCCGGTGCCCGAAACCCCGCAATACACATATCCCTTTTCGGGAGCCAGAGACTTAAAGATCGGTTCTACATGTTCTGCAGCTTCTTTATTCCCACCATACATCAGGCTGTAGCCGTTTTGTAAACCCCACACGCCACCACTGGTGCCACAATCCAGAAAGTGAATGTCTTTCAGGGCAGCTTTTTCAGCACGCTGTTGAGTTTCTTTCCAGTAGGAATTGCCCCCGTCAATGATGATGTCATTCTTTTCCAATAGCTCGAGCAATGCATCCAGATTCTCATCTACCGGCTTCCCGGCAGGTACCATTAACCAAACCACCTTCTCTGCCGGCAACTTTTTCGTCAAATCCTGCAGTGAATCTGCCGCAACAGCACCCAGCTTTTCAATTTCACGAACGGTGTCTTCAGATGGGTCCCATGCCACTACCTGGTGTCCGTCTTGTAAAAGACGCTGCACCATGTTAAAACCCATTTTTCCTAATCCTACAAATCCTATTTTCATAATTCTGTTTTTAGTACGGGCTACAAAAGCCTTAGCTGTGAGTATTTTTTGTTTTAATACATAACAACGTATGACCAGGATAGTTTTTGGTAAAAGTTCCTCCCAGTGTCATGGTTCATTATTTTATCTGGCGTGTGCTGAATCTTTTTCAATTACAGCAAGCTAAAGAGAAAATTATGCGGCAATTCAGAATGTAAGCACATGAGCCCCGCTTTTCAGATACTCAGTCAAAGGCTTGCCCATGCCCTTTACATCGAAGCCCATGGCTTTTAACTCTTCCGTTACTTCATACATGTTGGCACATACAATACAGGCCCTGATTTCCACACCGTCCTCCTGCATGGTTTTTAATTTTTCCTGTATCTTGATGTTTTCGGCTACCATCTTGGCTGAGGGGCCCCAGATGATGACGGTTACCTCTTCGAACCAACCATAGCTTTTGGAGGCATGGGCATACATCAAAACCATGCGTTCGGCCGTATAGGGGTCATCGCTGGTCCATACGATAACGAGTTTGTCGGAGGCTTCATCCTGAACTTGTTTTTCTGCCTGCAGGGTATGGTGAGAGAGCATCAAAATTACGGATAGAAGCAGTAGGGTTAGGTTCTTCATAAGATTAATTTTTCAAAGGTTTAAAATCGAAAAGGTAATGTTTCGTTTTCTTTAATATCATATATGCTGATACCGGGATAAAAGGCCGCGAAAGAAAACCAGTATCCCATCATTTGTGTTTCCTGTTCAAGTTGCTGCCCGGCACGTGGGCCATAAAACGGGCGAAATCCATCGTTCCGCCCGTTTGCCTG
>SLPR01000352.1 GCA_007131895.1 Bacteroidales bacterium
AGAGATTTCAATTGTTGCAGGGCGCCTTCAGCCTTCCTGAATACACCATGGCCAATTACACCATCGGCTATGCTCATTTCAAACTGAAAAACTATCCCCCTGCCATTACTGCTTTCCGAAAATTTATTCAGGACAGAAACATTGACAAATCGCTGCGCAATGACTCCTACCTGAGGGTTGCTGACAGTTATTTTATTACCCACGACTATAATGCCGCTATTGATTTTTATGACAGGGCCATTGCCCTGGAAAGCAGAGATGTGGATTATGCCATTTTTCAAAAATCGGTTGCTTTGGGAGTAACCGGTAGGTTCGATACCAAAATCAATACTTTACAGGAACTGCTTCGCAAGTACCCCAATACCAATTATGCCGACAATGCCAGGTATGAGCTTGCCAACTCTTACGTAATACAGAATAATAATACAGCGGCCCTGCGCTATTTCAATGAAGTAATTACCAGGCATCCCAATTCGAGTTATGTTAAAAGCGCAATGCTCAAAAGCGGTTTGATTTATTTTAACCAAAATGAAGATGAAAGAGCGCTGGCTGTTTTCAGGAAGGTAATAGAACAATATCCCGGGTCATCCGAATCACAGGAAGCCCTTACCAGCATGAGAAATATTTATGTTGCCATGGACCGTGTGGATGAGTTTTTAGCCTTCTCTGATGGACTGGGTTTTGCCAATGTTTCGGTAGCTCAGCAGGATTCACTTATATACATTGCTGCAGAAAACAGGTATATGCAGGGTGATTGTGTCAACGCCACCAGAAGCTTTGAAAACTATCTTGAGAGATTTCCTCAGGGTATTTTTGCACTAAACGCCCACTTTTATAAAGCAGAGTGCAATTTCAGGGTCAATGAGTTTCAGAAAGCACTGATCTCTTACCAGTTTGTAATGCAAAGACCCAAATCAAAATTTTCAGAGAATGCTGCATTGAGAGCTGCACAAATCAACTTCAGGCTTAATCAGTACCAGGCTGCTCTTGAAAATTATATCATGCTGGAGGAGATAGCAGAATTCCCTAACAATATTCAGGAGGCAAAAACCGGTCAGATGCGCTCGCTGGATAAGCTGCAACGATACCAGAAAACTATTGATGTAGCCAGGAGAGTCCTTGAAAATGACAAAATATCAAGGGAGATCAGACAGGAAGCCAATCTCTTGATTGCAAGAGCAGCCCTGGGACAGAACAATCTGGACATGGCAAAAGACTATTATACACAAACCAATCAAATTGCTGAAAATATAATGGCTGCTGAAGCCAAATATTACCTTGCCTATATTGAGTTCAGAAAAGGGAACTATGCCCGATGCGAAAAGCTGATTTTTGACTATATCAACACACTGGCATCCTATGACTACTGGCTGGCCAAAACTTTCATCCTGCTGTCAGATAATTACCTGGTACAGGATAATATTTTCCAGGCACGCCACACCTTGCAAAGCATCATTGAAAATTATGATGGTGAAGAACTGCGAAGTATTGCCTTAAAAAAGCTTGCAGATATCGACAGAGAAGAACAACAACGAATGCAGGAAGGCTCTCCCGATACACTGGAGATTGACTTCGGTCAGGGAAGCACAAGGCAACAGGAAATTTTTTAACCTATGAAAATAACACGGAAATCCAACATACCCATGCAAAAGTTTTTTTCCAGATACATCTTTACAGCACTTTCCTTTGGGATATTGATATGGTTCTTTGGGAATCATACCTATGCACAACAATTTGATTTTGAAGAAGTACAGGTGATAGCTCCCTATGAGCCCACTATTTCCGATGCTTTCAAAATCAATTTTAATCCCAGTATTACAGATACCCTTCAGGTAAATATTGAGTTTGATTACCAGATACATCCGGTACAAATTCCGGTGAGGTTTGATGTGGAGCCCCTTAGTGCAGCGCGTATGCGCGGAGAGCCGCTGGCCAAATTATATAAGGGATATGTAAAAGCAGGGCTTGGCAACTACTCTACCCCATACCTGGAAGGATTTTACAATACCCTTCGTTCCAACGAATATCACTATGGAGTGCGCCTGAGACACATGTCATCAGGGGGGGGAATTGATGATTATGCCCATAGTGGGTACAGCGATAATGCCGTTTATTTGTTTGGTAAAAGATTCTTCCGCAACCACACCCTGCATGCCAATCTCGACTACGAAAGAGATATGGTACACTTCTATGGCTTTAAACCCGAAGACTTCCCCGATCAGGAATTTATTAACAACCTGGAAAGAAGTGACTACCGACAAAGATTCAACTTTATTTCACCTGGTATTTCCTTCAGAAGCAATTACCTTGACAGCACCAAACTGCAGCATAGTTTTAAGCTTCACTATCATTATCTTGGCGACAGTTATGATGCTTCGGAGCAAAGACTTGGCTTCGATGCAAAGCTTGAGAAAAGTCTCAGGGAAGACCCCATGGGTTTTGCTGACAGGCAAACCTTTCACCTGGATATGGGTATAGATTATTACAACAACAACACCCTTCTGGATACAGCACATACAGCTCTCTTCAGGATTGCTCCTACCCTTTCTTCAACATTTAAAGACTTCAAATTTCATGTGGGTGTTAATGCCAGTATCCAGGCCGATTCCGTAAATCACATGAGGTTCTATCCCCTGGCCGGTGCTGAAGTGAATCTTATCAATAACGTTTTGTTTGCCTATGCATCTTTATCGGGTGAGCTGAGCAAACACAACATGAGAGATTTCAGCCAGATTAACCCTTTCATGCAAACCTCAGTGCCCTATGCATTTATGAACAAGAAATCTGAGGTACGCGGAGGGATTAAAGGAGCCATCAGCTCATTCGCGTCTTACAATGTTTCTGTCAGCAACAGCAGTATCAGCAATTATCCTTTTTTTGTGACAGACTTTTCTGACCCACTGGAGAATCGATTCGAAGTAATTTACGATGACATACGCCTGTTTAACTTCCGTACCGAAGTTTTTTCCAATGTTGGTGAACGACTCAAGGTACGATTTGCGTCTGATTACTTCCAGTACACCCTGGACAATGAACTTGAACCCTGGCACGAGCCAACCATGAAGCTAAGCCTCAACCTGATGTACAACATTCAGGACAAAATCATCCTGAGTTCTGATGCTTATGCCCGCAATTCTGTATATGCCAGGATTTTTAACCAGGATGACCCCGAAAGGGCAAAAATTCATGGCTTTCACGTGGATGTAAGCTTTGGTATAGAATACAGGTACACCAAAATACTCTCTGTATTCCTGAAACTTAACAACGTGCAGAACCAGCCCCTGGAGAGATGGTACAACTACCCATCTCACAGGCTTAATGTACTGGGTGGTGCTACTTACGCATTCTAATAGTTTTTAACTTTTCCCGAAATCATTTTCCGGCTTTTCGGCAAGTTCTTCAGCCTTGTATTTAGGGTCTGCTGAAAAACACTCAACTAAATGTCAACCTATTAATTAGCTTGCAATTTCATCTGTTCATAATTTTTTTAAAATGGTCAGATGCAGCTCGCCAAATGCTATTCAACACAGGTAATGTAGGTGAGTGCGAAATTATAATCATTCGCGTATGTGTCAATAGTTATTATCATGGCTCGGTTCATCAGTCTAAAATTTGATTAAAGTGGCTAGATGGAACATCCAAAACCTCCTTTATTCGTTGATTACCAATTGGCTTTCCAATTAGTCATCCTAGTGTGTGTTTAAATGTTAATCATGGATGTTTCAGACTTTTAATGCAATGATTTAAACTCGTTCTTAGTAAAAACTTTGCATTCCCAAATCGTTAGTTTTTATTACATCATCTGCTTCGTTGTCTTCAGCTCGCAGTATGTCTATACAGCTTCGCCTTGTCGCCTTGCATCTGATGCACTAAAAACTTTTTCAGCAGGCCCTATTTACCCAATAAAAAAACCATTTTACATTAAGTTTTCAACAAACTGTTAATTACCTGATAACTATCTTTATTTCAGTGCGTTATAAACTGTAAAAATTATCCTGAAAGACGCTATTCAGATTGCTTTTAGCAGTAAAAAACCGCTAAA
>SLPR01000114.1 GCA_007131895.1 Bacteroidales bacterium
TAATCCATTTTTATCCGTTTCGCCGTTTTTAATCTTTAACCTTTTTTCCAGTTCTGCCAGAATAGTTGTGGAGCCGGCCACATGACAGGCTGTTCCATGACAGAGCCTTATGTGATATTTTCCGCGCGGCCCGAAGCGAAAGTTGTCGTAAAATGTAGCAACCCCAAAAATTTTGTTTACAGAGATGTCGAGGTATTTTCCTACTTCGATAATTAACTCTTCACTCAAAAAACCAAATTGGTCCTGTATTTTGTGCAGCAAGGGTATAAGATCATCCCGCTGCCGATTGGGAAACAGTTCAAATATTGACAAAAGTTGTTTATCCATCGGGGTTGATAATTATTTAACAATACTGACATATAGAGTAATATGTAATTTTCCCTTTCTTGAAAACGGGGTACTCTATCATGTTGTGCTTTTGTTGGCTGTTGCCACAAATATAAGTAAAAATATTAAGCAGGGTGGCCAATTCTGTCGGATGTTAAAGGCATTTTTTGCTTAATGTTATTTAGATTAATTCTTAAGAAGAGTAAACAAGTAAAGATGTTAGAAAAATAACCCTCTTTTTCGCAAGGATTCTTTATTTTTGTTGAAAATAAGTATTGCCCGGATATAAAAATTTACTTTTACCTCATCCCATTTCTTTTTATTGTCTTGTAAAGATGGCTCAAAAAATTAATCAAATAACTATTTGTATGGGTAGCAGTTGTTTCTCACGAGGCAATAAGAAGACTGTTGGATTTATACAAAACTACCTAAAGGAAAAAGGGTTGACGGATGAAGTATCATTAAAAGGAGCCCACTGCATGGGTGAATGTGACAAAGGCCCCCTTATGGAAATTGATGGTCAACTCATTCATTATACCACAGAAACAATGCTGCAGGAAATTCTTGACAATAAACTTGGATTGACTACAGAATAAACACACTCAGGTTATTATCATCGGAACAGTTAAAGAAAGATGATAATTAAAAGCCCTTTACAAGGACCCAACTCTAAATGATTGATTACTAACGCACGCAAGTCATGCAACTCATCCATATAGATCTTGAAAAATGTAATTGCTCACAGGCATGTATCAGATCCTGTCCGGTAAAAGCCATTACCCAGCAACCCAACAGTGAGTATCCTGAGATAGACCACAACAGGTGCATTGGCTGCGGAAGCTGTCTGGGGGTTTGTCAGGCAGGCGCTGTTAGTTACCATAGTACGGTGGATGAAACCCTGGAGTTATTGAAATCGGGAGAAGAGGTAGCTGCCATCGTGGATCCCAGCATAAGCGGAGAATTTCCGGATATTACCGACTATCGTAAGTTTGTTGAAATGATTCGTACACTTGGGTTTGCCCATGTTAATGAAGTATCATTTGGTGTAGACCTTGTTGCCAGGGAATACCAGAAACTTTTCTCCAATTTCAAAGGGAAATACTATGTTACCAGTAATTGTCCATCGGTGGTCAGTTATGTCGAAAAGTATTTCCCTGAAATGATCAATAATCTAAGCCCCATCGTAACTCCCATGACAGCAACAGCTATGGTGGTAAGAAAAAAATTTGGAGAAAACCTTAAGGTAGTATTCATAGGTCCTTGTTTATCGGCCAAAGATGAGGCCCAAAGGCATGAAGGCCCCGGAAAAGTGGATGTTGCCCTTACTTTTCATGAACTCCGGGAACTTTTTGCCAAATTTAATGTCAAAGAATCGACTGTTGAGTACTCTGATTTTGACCAGCCCATCGGATATCTTGGTTCCCTCTACCCTCTCAGTCATGGTATTTTGGATGCTGCAAACCTGAACGGATCCACACTGGAGTCCAATATCTTTACCACTGATGGCAAAAACAATATGATGGAAGCCATTGAAGAGTTCAATGATGGTCCGGAGGCCATTAAAAAACACTTCAACATATTTTATAATGAGGGTTGCCTGATGGGGCCGGGCACCAGCCAAAGCAGTAAAAAATTTCTACGTCAAAGCCTCGTGGTGGATTTTGCCAAAAAAAGGTTGAAAAGCTTTGATAAAAAGCTGTGGGAAGAAAACATGGCGATCTATGGCGAACTGGATTTATCCCGTACCTTTACAAAGGATGACCAAAGACTTGAGATGCCTTCTGAGGAAAAAATTGAAGAAATACTCAAATCTGTGGGCAAAACCATTACTGAAAAAGCAGCCTGTAGTGCCTGTGGATTCAGGTCATGTCGTGATTTTGCCATTTCCGTAAGTCAGGGGTTATCAAAATCAGAAACTTGTCTTACATGGTCTTTGAAAAATAAACAGGATTACATCAAAACTTTAAAAAACAACAATGAACGGCTTCGCAAAAAACAGCAGGAATTTGAAGAAAATGAGAAGTTGCTCAAAACAGAAAATCAAAAAATAAAAGTAAAATCTGATACCGTTTCTTCATTGCTTCAAAACCTGCCCTCGGCAGCCGTAATTGTTGATGATAAACTTAAAGTTATTGAGTCTAACAAAGCTTTTATCAATATATTAGGCGAAGATGCCGAAATGATCAATGAAGTAATTCCGGGATTGATTGGCGCGGATTTAAAAACCCTTCTACCCTACAATGTTTATAACCTGTTTGGCTATGTAATGCAAAAAGATGAAAATATTATCGGGAGGGATGTCAACTACCACGAAGGGCTGCTAAATATCAGTGTATTTTCATTAAAACCCAACAAGGTAGTTGGAGCAGTGTTCAGAGATATGTACGTGGCAGAAGTAAGACAGGAAGAGATAATCAACAGGGTGAGCGAAGTAATTGACGAAAACCTCAAGATGGTCCAGCAAATAGCTTTCTCGCTGGGTGAAGGTGCATCGAAAACAGAGAAAATGCTCAACTCTATTATTGAAACCTACAAAAAGATTAAGAAAACAGAATAAACCAGCTTCAAAACAGCAGAAAATAATTCATGGACGATTCTTTTTATATAGAAGTAGGGGTATTTCAAAAAAGTCACATCGGTGAAAGGATTTGTGGTGATGTCTTTCTGTCGCGCAAAGTTAAGGAAGAAAACCGCACCATAGTAGTGCTTTCCGATGGTATGGGACACGGGGTGAAAGCAAACCTGCTGGCTACCCTTACAGCCACTATGGCGCTAAATTTTACCGTAGAGCACAAAGACGTCCACAAAATTGCTGAGATTATCATGAATACCCTGCCGGTATGCAGCGAACGAAAAATAAGCTATTCCACCTTTACCATCATCGATATTGAAGATACCGGCCAGACTACTATTATCAATTACGACAACCCTGATGCTATTATAATGAGAGGGAATGAATTGTTTTTCCCGGAATGGCATTCCATATCACTTGACACACTTGCCAAAAAAGATAACGAAATAAAAGCCTGCACCTTTAAAGCAAAAAAAGAAGACAGGGTAGTCATACTTACTGATGGCATCACCCAGTCCGGGCTGGGCAAAGGCAAATATCTGCTGGGATACGGATGGGAAAACACACGTGACCTCGTGACATCAAAAGTTGCAGAAAACACAAATATTTCTGCCACAAAACTTGCATCTGCAATTGTAAACAAAGCTCACACCAACGATGAATACCAGTCAAAAGATGACATAAGCAGTGTTGTGGTATATTACCGTGAACCGAGGAAATTGCTATTGTGCTCAGGCCCGCCTTTTGATAAAAGCAAAGATGATTACCTGGCTGAAAAGGTAAAAAACTTCAATGGAAAAAAAATCCTTTCCGGCGGAACAACCGTAGATATTGTTTCCAGAAAGCTTAATATAGATGTTGAGGATACACTCGAATTTAATGATCCCGACCTCCCCCCCATTTCTATCATGGAAGGTATTGATTTGGTTACAGAAGGAATTCTTACCTTGAGCAAAGTGTCAGGAATACTGGAAAAATATAATGAAAGAACTGAACATGGTAACGGGCCTGCTGATAAAATAATAAAGTTGTTCCTGGAAAGTGACGAAATCTAGTTATGCATTGGCACAGCAATTAACATTGAACACCAGGATCCCAACCTTCCCGTGGAGCTGGAAATCAGGCGAAGCGTAATGAAAAA
>SLPR01000026.1 GCA_007131895.1 Bacteroidales bacterium
ATTATCAGAGTAGATTTTAATGTGCCCTTAAATAAGGATTTTGTAATAACTGATGATACCCGAATGCGCTTTGCGGTACCGACCATAAAAAAGATTCTGGACGATGGTGGTTCGGTAATTCTGATGTCGCACCTGGGACGCCCTAAGGATGGTCCGGAAGATAAATTTTCTCTTCGTCACCTGGTTGATCACTTGACAAAACTGGTTGAAGCACCTGTTAAATTTGCCGATGATTGTATGGGCGAATCTGCCGAAAAGCTTTCTTCAGAGCTGAAGCCGGGTGAAGTTTTGTTGTTGGAGAACCTGCGTTTTTATAAGGAAGAGACCAAGGGTGATGAGGATTTTGCCAAAAAACTGGCCTCTTATGCCGATGTTTATGTAAATGATGCTTTTGGTACAGCCCACCGTGCCCATGCTTCTACCACTATCGTTGCCAAGTTTGCCAAAGAGAAGATGTTTGGTTACATCATGCGCAATGAGCTGGAAAGCATTGACAAAGTGCTTAACGACACCAAAAAACCTTACACTGCCGTTATTGGAGGTGCCAAGGTTTCATCCAAAATTGACATTCTCAACAACCTGCTGGACAAAGCTGACGATATCATCATTGGCGGTGGTATGATGTTTACCTTCATCAAGGCACAAGGCGGACAAATCGGTAGCAGCCTGGTGGAAGATGATTACCTGCAAACGGCCAGAGATATCATCAAGAGGGCCGAAGAACTGGGTGTGAAGCTTCACATTCCCGGCGATGCCATCGTTGCTGATAAGTTTGACAATGATGCCAACTTTAAAACCGTGAAAGCCGACGCCATTGAAGAAGGCTGGATGGGACTGGATATTGGAGAGAGCAGTATTAAGGCCCTTACTGACGTAATTGAAAAGTCAAAAACCATCTTGTGGAACGGACCCATGGGTGTTTTTGAAATGTCGAATTTTGCAGCTGGCACCAAAGCCATTGCCGAATCGTTGGTAAAAGCTACAGAAAAAGGAGCGTTTACACTGATAGGTGGTGGGGACTCTGTGGCGGCCATCAACCAGTTGAAGCTGGAAGATAAAGTTTCATACGTGAGTACCGGTGGTGGCGCCCTCCTGGAGTATATGGAAGGCAAAGTGCTTCCCGGGGTAGCGGCTATCAATGAATAATATTGCATCATAATACTACAAAAAAAGGCTCCGTTTCGGGGCCTTTTTTGTTTTCCTGTTTTGAGCAATGGCTCACCCATCTAATTTTTTCCTGTGTAGCATCTTTTCATTTTTACCTGATACCACTGAAAATCAATTTTAATCCTCAATGGTTTTAATACACCTTACCGAGGTTCCCAGCCGTTTCAGCTGGCTGTCGCGGTAAACAAAGGCGTGCCCGAAACCGGTATACCTCCTCCATGCCGCGGCAGCAGAATATTCAGTGGAAGTCCAGAAACCTCCATGGTTGGAGATTCCCGCGAATGAACCCGTTGGATTTCTGTATCCTGCAGGCAATGCAGCCATTCCAAATTCATCGGTACCGTATTGGGTTGCATGGGAGTTCCAGCGCGGATGAACATCCGTGGCGCATTCCCCTTCCAGTGGCGAGTCTATCTGCCGGCAGGATTTTACAGAATTACCGACATTGGTCGGATTGATATGCGGATAATTGTCGGTCATATAGCTGATCAGGGCTATCCATTCCTCATCGTCAGGTACGTGCCAGCCTTCTGGACAAAGCTCCCTGGGATCAACCGTTGCATACCAGTTGTACAACAATCCGTAGGCCTTCATCATTGCCTCATCAGAAGCGATTCCATCCACAAGAGAATTTGGATAAAGGGAATAAGCACCCTGGGTGGTATTGTTCCACTGGCTGTCGCTGAGTCCTGTCGGCAGCTGGTCACCATTTTGGTAGCGGGTAGTTCTGAGGTTTTCAGCCATCCATATCTGGTTGCCTATTTCTATGGTAGTATAAACATTTCCATCAATATCGGTAACAGATCCATCGTCATCACCTTCAGGGAGATCAGCCCACTGAGGCATTCCATCAACGATCATCAATACCTGGCCTTCCTGGCCTGTGGCAAGGGTGTGCCACGACTGGTCAGCAAAATAGAGGATGTCACCGCTCTGGGGATCTTCAACTGCTATAAAAGCCTCCAGGCCTGGGGTATTGTCTAAGTCATTGTAGTCGCCACTGAAAGCGTCTGCAGCGCTTTGGGCATACAAGGCGAAGGGAACACTCAGCAGTTGTGTGGTGCCCATTTCATTGCCATCTACTGACACCCTGATGAAAAAGCTGTCGTTGCCCCAGTTTATGCCTTCAAGGCTTTCGACAGAGCCAATGGCCAGGTTAACAAGGCCCAGTTCATTGGTCTGGGTGTTGTGAGTCTCGCTGAAGACTACCTCTCCTGCAGCACTTTCGCGAAGGATTTCAATTTGTATGGCAACTTCTTCAGAAGCCATAACCTGGCCTGCATTATCGCGCAATACTGCCTGGTAATTGAAGGCTTGCGGGGGTTGTGCTGTAAGAGAAGTTGTTACAAAACCAATCAGGAGGATTACTAAATAATTTCGTAGCTTTTGCATCTGTTTGTGTATTTTAGTTTCCAGATAATAAAGAGTTTATGCTTTTAATAAGAATCTTATAATGTCAGCGCTACGCGCCTTGGGTTTAGGGGTTGCATTTCATTTCTACCATAATATCAGCGCTACGCGCCCTGGGTATTTGGGTTGCATTTCAATTCTTGTTTTTAATTTCATGTTCCGGGGGCTTAAGTTAAAGGATTAATGATGCATTTTTGGTAAATTACAACAAAGTTGCTTTATTTTTCGGATAAAAGCAATACCCGGAAAACAGTAAATACAGGTTTCCTATACCCTCTGGAGGGTATTTTCAGTAATCCAGGGGGGAAGAGTTAATTTATCAGCGAACTTACCGTTGAAACCCACCGGAAAAACATTTTTTCCAAAACCAGGGCGCGGTCCGTGGCAGGTCTGGCAAAATATGCTATTCAAAACAGCATAATGAGCTACGAACAGGCGGAGAAAATCGTTGAACAGATACTTTTTTTTGCACCACCTTAAGTGCTGATTTACAGTTATGTGAAATTTAAGAATAATTAGCAGCACCCAAAAATGCGGTTTAGTTACCTTTGATGTTCGTTTAGAGGCAGACTCATGCCAGGGAAAGCAAGGGAATTCAGACAGGAAAACTACTACAGGCGAAGGTTGTAAATCAGTAGATCAAGTAATTCCATACTTATTTGTTTATAATCATTTCCCATTTTTGAGTCCACTCTGGAAAGTCTATTGTCCGCTAAGTACACCAATTTACAAGAATCCAAGCATCTGAAATACAGCTATATGTAAAAATGGTAATTTACACGAACCGAAGCTCGGCGAAGCCAATTGCCGAAAACGAGTTTTGTGAGTGGACTCATTTTTCCTCTTTGAACAATTGGAATGGAATTCAGTTTGTTGAAGTAATATGACAAAAAATATGAACAAAAAGAATAAAGTTTTTTTTTACGTGCTGGTGGGATTTATCGTGGCACTTATAATTTTTTATCCGAAGATTAGTCCCTTATTGTGGGGCTCAGGTAATGATGTACCGGAAACCCTTCCTTCAGGCCCCCGAGCATTGAATGTGGATGCTGTTGTAATAGTTCCCGGCCGTTTGGTTGAACAAATCAACAGCTCGGGTACTCTGATACCCGACGAAGAGGTGGATTTGGCCTTTGAGACTTCGGGCAAACTGGTAAGCCTGAATTTTGATGAAGGTACTCCGGTTGCCAGAGGGCAGTTACTGGCCCGAATCAATGATCGGCCATTACAGGCGCAGTTGCTGAAGCTAAAGGCACAAAAAAAGCTTGCCGAAGAGCGTGAGTTTCGCCAGCGCAGTCTGCTTTCGCGCGATGCCATCAGCCAGGAGAGTTATGACCAGATAGTAACAGAGCTGCAAACCATAGAAGCTGACATTATGCTTATTGAGGCGCGCATTTCAGAGACCGAGCTGAGGGCTCCTTTTGATGGAGTGATAGGCTTGCGGTACGTGAGTGAAGG
>SLPR01000135.1 GCA_007131895.1 Bacteroidales bacterium
AGCTTTTATGCCCGAAAGGGATGGTTGCACTTGATTTAACATCATCAAAATCAGGATGAGTAATAAGCAAGAAGTAACTTTCACCTGCTGTAATAGGAAAATGTTCGGTACTTGCATTATATTGCCTTCTTTGGTCAGAGTACTCCAACAATAATGAATCACCATATTCGGAGATAATCACTACGTTGGCATCCCGAACAGGATCGTCAGAATAATGGGAATCATCATGACCTATCACCCGGGCCTGGTGAAGTACCAGGTTAATTTCGGTCATTCCGGGATACAAATAAGCGTGAACTATAACTGGTGGGGTAAGAAAAGGAAGCTCCATGTCTTCCACAAGTGTAGAACATGCAAAAAAAGAAGCAGCAAACAGAAACGTTGCAATGACGAATTTTCTCTTTATTCTTATTATTCTCATAACCTGCAATGTTTAGAATTTCCTGACATAGGATATGGATGGGATAATGGGAAAAAGGGTATTTTTTCTAAGTACTCTTTTTTTTGTAACAAAGTCTGTGGCCATATCATAAGAAAAAGGATTCATTCTGTTGTAAGCGTTGTACAAACCTATTTCCCAAATCCTTGTACCATATTTTAAAGGTTTCGAAAAAGAGGCACTGATATCAAGCCGATGGTAATTTTCGGTTTGGAAATTATTCCTGTTTTGAAAATAGTCTACCTGTGTAAACTGATTCAATCCTGTATTGGCATCAAAATCCCAGGGTTTGAAGCTATAGGAAGTATGGTAGGGTATTGTTATGGGATAGCCTGTCATATATACCCATGTCATGGAGAATTGAATCCTTGGAGAAAACTCATAATTCAGGACCAGAGCAAGGTCGTGCCGTCGATCAAAATTGGCAGGATAGGACTCTCCCTGGTTTATCTCTGCAAATTGCACATCAGCCTTTGACCAGGTATAGGCCAGCCAACCATTTACTTTCCCTTTTCGCTTATGCAGTAAAAATTCAAAACCATAAGCTTGTGATTGACCAACGGTAACATTATCCTCCCATTCAATGTCTGCGTCGGGATTTTGGTCATCAAAAAAGAAAAAGTTGGCTCCATCTCTGTATGTCAAAACATTATCTGATGTTTTATAAAAGGATTCTACGGTCAATTCTAATTGATGCTTTTTCAACCCATAATGCCAGCCCAGAGAAATCTGGTTGCTGCTTTGGGCAGGCAAATTGCCACTCACGGGCAACCACAAATCGGTTGGCAACGCACCGGAAGTATTGCTTAATAAATGAATATACTGGTTCATATGAGAATAAGAGGCCTTCAAAGATTGGTTATCGGTTAGATTATAGCCTGCCATGAATCTGGGCTCAGGCCTCACATAGCCACGGCCGGAAGTATGGTACATCGATAAACGCAAACCGGCATTGTACATCCATTTTCCTTTCTGAAATTCATTCTCAATATAAGCCCCTCCTTCGAACGTATGGATTGATGCTTTCTTATTCTCTTGTTCATTGGCAAACTCATTGGTAATTTCAAAACTGCCCGGACTAAAATGATGGTAAATTCCCTGTCCTCCAAATCTGACCGTATGAAAAGGAAAAGGGCTAAATATCATGTCTGTTTTCAGTGTGTAATCCCTGATACCGGTATAATAATCCAATATATATTTTTGATCTTCCCTGGTATTGATTCTCTCATAAAAGAAACCCGTCTTGTATTGACTGAATAGCAAAGTATTGTTCATAAAAAACCCACCGGGGAAAGCGGAAGCCATTCTGAGGCTTACCAAGGCATTGTTCCACCTCAAACCATTCCTGTTTTGCTCACCAGGTTCACTGTAGCGGGTATAAAAGCTGTCATCACCAAAAAAACCACTTACATACAACCTTTGATTGTCATTGATTTTATGGTTTACCTTTGCATTAAGATCATAGAAATAGTAACCCATCTTTTCTTCTTCCGGCAAGAAGGGTGTAACCAATTGGTCAAGATAAGTTCTTCTGCCTGAGAGAAGAAATGAGGTTTGACCTTTTTTCAAAGGCCCTTCTGCAGTAAACCTCGATGAGATGATTCCCAAACCTATTTCACCCTTGTAATTTTGCATATCGCCGTCGCGCATGGTTATATCCATAACGGAAGACAATCTTCCGCCATATCGTGCGGGGAAGCCACCTTTCACCAGTTTAACATCTTTGATGGCATCACCATTGAATAAGGAGAAGAAGCCAAACAAGTGATTGGCATTATACACAATGGCATCATCCAGAATAATCAGATTCTGATCATTGCCCCCACCCCTCACAAACAGACCTCCGGTGCCTTCACTCCCCCCCTGAACACCAGGCATAAGTTGAAAAACTTTCATGATATCCCTTTCTCCCAGCAAAGAAGAGGTGCTTGTGATTTGTGACATGGGAAGCTCGATCACACCCATATAGGGAGATTTTGCAACAGACTGCCGTGCAGTAACTTCAACGGTTTCCAGTTCTATACTCAAAACCATGGGTACATCCAGTCTTTTGTTGCTATTCAGACTAATGACAGCCTCCTTCTCCCTATATCCTACAAATGAAAATCGGATAGTATGTTCTCCTTCAGGCAGCATAATGCTGTAAAAACCATAGTTGTTGGTAACAACCCCAGTCTGGGAATCAGGAATATAAACATGTGCCCCGGGAATACTCTCGCCCGATAAAGAATCTTTCACAAATCCACTCAAACTGTAATGAGACGTCTGTTCTGCAACTAAATGTGCACCAAACAAACATTGCCATAGTAAAAACAGGATAATTAGAAAGTGCTTTTTCCCCATTGTCAGAAGTGATAATTTATTTTAAAAGAAAAAACATTTCTCCGGTTGTCGATAAGAGGTTCGGTAGAAAACTTCCATAGAAGATCCAAACTCCATCGGCTTTCAGTAGATTTGAAGTTTATCCCAGGAGCTACATAATAACCCCAGTCAAAACCATCTATGGTTTCCATCTCACCAAACATACTTACGGTATTGTCGTAATATGTTGCATATGCAGAGGTTTCGCCAAAAAAATGCATACCACCAAACGAATACAACATATATCTTGCCCAGGGCCCGGCATTGAGATTTAGGTAGCCCCTGTTATCGCGTGAGAATGTCTGATACCATGTGAATTCTCCACCAACAATAACTTTGTTGTTCACAGGTAAATGCTGACCATACCGGGCAGAAAACACCAACAGGGTTCTGACAAAACTACCTCCCCCAAGCTCATCAAAAAAGATATTATTGAAGAAAGGATTAGCCTGGATACCGATTCGATGCGAGGGTTCTGGTTTGCTTTCTTCCTGGGCTATCAGAGGTAACGAAAAAAAAATAAAAAACAGGAGTGTTAGGGTTTTCATAAGTATTGTGTTTTTTGTAAAAAATGCCCAGCCTAATCTTTTTCAATGATTTTCAATCAGGCTGAGCATCTTAGGAATATTATCTAAACAATTCATTTTCTGGAATTTCCTCATATCCATAACCACTCCATATACCCCAGTGAGTGATTTCAAGAGTACTCGGTCCATCTAAAATTGGATATATGGAGGGTGTTTGTGCCAATGTAATTCTGATATTAGCTCGATCTGTTTTCCAGTAAGCTTTTGGTTCTACAAGCTGTATGTTATTACTAAACTCATAAGTAATTGAACCCCATTCATGCCGTAATCCAATCTCTTCAATACGCCTTTGAACCCATCCTGTCCAAGCGATTCTGCGTTGAGCTGTGGTTCTTGCATCATATTCATAAAATACACCAATGTCTGGATAATGAATAGCATATTTATACAATCTGGCCACAATGCGCCTTGAATTAGAGAAATACACAGTTCTATAAGAGAAATGTTCTGCTTTATCAGCCTCACCCGAATTATAAGAATAAGGAGTAAAACTAACAAATTCTTTATCTATTAATTCTTTACTTTCCAATTCAATTTTATAAATAAACGAACCATCCGTATTTACATGTAACAGCTTATCTTCAATAATCAATAATCCATCCTCGTTAACAAGATATGAAATCAAATTTGGGACAGGGAAATCATAA
>SLPR01000409.1 GCA_007131895.1 Bacteroidales bacterium
CACCGGTGAATTATTGGAATTGGGAAAGGACCAATTCTATACGGTTCAATTACTGGCTGCAACCCGATCAGATCCCGCCGGTTATTTTGATCCGGCCATTGACGCCCTGCGGCTTCAAAAAATTATTTATTACAGAGACTGTGACGAGCTGCACAAATATACTGTCGGTGTGTATGAAAATCTGAGAGATGCATTTTCTGTATCACGAAAACTTGAGGGAATGGGGTATGAAATATTCATTGTCGCTTTTGCCAATCACCAGCGCCTCTGGTGAGCACCCCCATAAAGAAATTCCCCTGTCTGTATTGCAGTATATTACTATCCGGATATAATCGGCTGTCAATTCCGTTTGGAATTACGATGACAGATTAAGATTCTTTTAGTTTAACCGCTACGCAATATATGAAAACTTGCAACGATGTCATGTATCTGCAATAGTAAAGCCGATACGCGGCAGCAATTACCAGGCAATAATCTTTGGCATAAATTGCCCGATATACGATTGTATAATCCTGGTGTGCTAATTTGGTTCGTTACCCTGTTGGGGTTTCATCATTCTTTAACTTTTTAAAGGCGTCAACGCAGAATCAGAAACCGGATAAAAAATAACATATATACCCGGCACCAGCACCAGTGTCAGCAATGTTCCCAGGGTTAAGCCTCCGATTACGGTAAGTGCCAGCGGCTGCATCAGCTCTGAGCCCTCCCCAAGCCCCAGTGCTAATGGCAACATACCAAAGATGGTGGTAAGAGTAGTCATCATCACAGGACGCAACCGGACGGCTCCTGCCTCTGTAATGGCTTCCATAGAACTCATCTCTTTTTCCTTACGAAATTCATCTGCAAACTCCACCAGCAAAATTGCATTATTCACCACGATTCCCACCAGGAAAATGGCTCCCAGTAAAACAGGTGCACTAAGGCTGGTGCCTGTAAGCCACAGCAACAGCACTGCTCCAATGATAGAAAAGGGGAGAGAAAGAATAATCACTAACGGGCTTCTGAGTTTTTCATACTGAATGGCCATGACCAGGAAAACAAACAAAACGGCAAGCACGATGGCCAGGGTAAGGGCACGGTTCGACTCTTCAATTTGCTCTGCAGCGCCGCCATAAATAAAAGAATATCCATCGGGAAGTTCAAAGTTTGCCAGCGCTTCCCGAACACGACTGTTTACCTGGCCTACTGTGGCCTCCTGAAGGTTTACGGTGGCATTTACCCGCATGATGCGAATCTGGTTCAACCGTTCAATATGGGCCGGACCCAGCGTGGATTCAAAGGTGGCGATATTGCCCAGCAATGTCTGCTGGCCGGCAACATTAAACAAGGGAATGTTGGAAAGTTCTCCCAGCGTTCCTGTTACAGATCTGGGAAATCTGACCCTGATGGGGTATTGAAAGCCACCGGTAACAAAATGGGTAGCTACGGTACCATCCACCGCAGTGCGGATTACATTGCCGGCTTCGGCTACAGATATCCCCCTGTCGGTGGCTCTTTCCTCGTCCAGACGAATAATGACCTGCGGTATACGTTCGTCTCTGCCCACCTGTGCGCTTCCTACACCCTCTACCTGCCTTACATATTCCAGGACATCTCTTGCCGTTTCATCCAGTACATGCAGGTCGTTGCCTACAATTCCCACCGATATATCATCATCAACCATGCTGGTGCGCAGCCCCTCCAGGCGCGGGCCACGGATACGTTGCTGAATAAAAGCAATCCCAAGTTCATCCACCTTGCCGGAGAACTCCCGCACCCACTGTTCTGCCGAATAACCCCGCCGCTCATTCAACGCCGTAAGTTGTACGACCATATCGATCATGCCTCCCCTGACAGAAATCTGTCCACCCCGAAAGTACCCTCCGGCAGTGGCATAAACAGTTTCTACATGGGGCATCTCTTCGATTTTCTCTTCAATAAGGGTTACCACTTCGTGGGTGGGTACCGGAGCAGTGCCCAGTGGCAAGACAAATCGCATGGTGATGCGACCATCGTCAACCGGAGGCAAAAACTCACTTCCTATTCCCTGCATAAGCCACACAGATCCTGCCAATACCAGGGAAGAAATGCCAAGTAGCACCCACTTTTTTTTGATAACCCCCGGCAGTCCGGCTTTGTATTTTTTTTGCAGGCGTTCAAATCCCTGATTGAATTTTCTGAACAAAAGTGTCTGGCTAAGGTTGCTGTTTTTTTTACCTGAACCCAGCAAGGAAGCCATTGATGGCACCAGGGTGAGGGCCAGCAACAAAGACAAAAAAATGGAAAAGGTGATGGTAAGAATCAACTCTCGGAAAATAAGGGCTGCAAGCCCCGTAAGTAAAAGAAAAGGGGCCACTGCTGCAAAGTTGGTCATGGTGCCTGCAATGATGGCACTGCGTACTTCGGCGGCACCATCATGGGCTGCCTCTTTGGGGTTTTTCTTCAAAACCTTTTGATGGCGGTAAATGTTTTCGAGCATTACCAGGCCATTGTCCAGCAACAATCCTACACCCAGGGCAAGACCACCCAGACTGAGAACATTCAGACTCAGCCCGCTGATATTCATCAAAAGAAAAGTACCAATAATAGCGATGGGCAGCGTCAGGCCAATAATAAGTGAACGTCGCAAACTTCCCAGGAACAGCAGAATAACCAGCATGGCCAGCAGACCTCCAAAAACAGCAGCCGAGCCTACTGAACGGATAGCAGCACGGATAAAAAAGGATTCATTGCGGATGGTTTCATAGGTTATATCCGGTGTGATAAAGCCTGACTCGCTGAGTCGTTGCAAGGTGTTTTCTATCCCGCTGATAACTTCCACGGTATTGGCATCAGGCTGTTTCATGATAGAAACCTGTACTGCCTCATCACCGTTGTGACGGGCAAAAAGTCTTTGCTCACGATGGCTGTCGCTCACCTGCGCAACATCCGAAAGTCTGATTCCCTGCGAGGAGCCGGGAACCGGTATGAGGGTGTTTGCCACCTGCGCTGCGTCGCGGTAGCGGCTCTCCGTGCGGGCCAGCACATCATATTCAGAAGAAGTAATATTCCCCGAAGCAATATCCACGTTACGGCCGGCAAGGGTTTGGGTAATATGGGTAAGGTTGAGATTGTAGGAGCGCATCCTTTCCGGGTCAACGACCACATCTATTTCCCTGAGTTTTCCTCCGGCTACTTCAATGGTGCCTGTACCGGAAACAGTGAGCAACTGGGGGAGCAATCGCTGGTCAATCCACTCACGCAATTCAATGGACGAACGCACGGGGCTGCTGAAGGCCAGTTCATAAATGGCAGTCTGGGATGGATCCATTTTCATCAAACGGGGTGGATCGATGCCCTGGGGCAGTTGTGCCCTTGCCCGCTCCAGCTGGCGCGCAGCGTTTTGCAATGCCACATCAGTATCGGTGCCAATATCAAAAAACATTTCAATATACGTACGCCCTTCTGATGCTCTGCCGTGTATTTCTGCCAGGTTTTCCGTGGCCGAAAGGTTTTGCTCCAGTACACGGGTCAACTGTTCTTCTATAACCTCAGGAGTAACTCCGGGATAATTTACTACCACCCTGATATGAGGGTATTCTACTTCGGGAAGCAAGCTTAAAGGCAACCGGCCTGAAAACAAAATTCCAACGACTATGAGGATGGTGGCCAGCGCCATAGTGCCTATGGGATGATTTACAGACCAGGAGGAAATGCCTTTTTCTTTTCTTGGTTCAGCCATTAGGTTTACTTTTTATTCTGAAAAAATGGTTTGGTTGGTTAAACCTTCACGAATATTTACTGGATTTGTTTGTGAGGGAATCCGAAAGGAGTGCAATACTTTCCGGGGTCTATTCCCTGAAACCATATCTTTTGAAAGCACCTGCTACAACTACCTTGCTTTCGTCTTCAAGTCTTGAAATATTGCCGGCAGCAACGTTTTCGCCTTTTTGCAATCCGGAAATTATTTCTGTAAACCCGTCTCTCTCTATGCCTGTTTCTACCCCGGTTTCATGGGCTCTTTCATCACGGATTACGAATACAAAAGATTTGTTGTCCCTATTCACAATG
>SLPR01000058.1 GCA_007131895.1 Bacteroidales bacterium
ATTAAGTTCAATTGGTGTCGAACCAGCTTCTCCCAAAGTTATTGCGCTTGTCCGGCTCAAAATTATAAACTTTTATCTTCTTTAAAGACAATACAGCAAAAAAAAGAAAAAATAATCAAACAAAGAAAAACCTTGTATCCGGCTTTCTTCGTAACGTGCATAATATGCGTAAAAAGCGTATCTTTGCATAGATTTAAAATTTCCCCGACCAACAATTACCATACAGCTGGATGAATATCAGAATGTGCGAAGCGCGAGGTTGAGGTCCGGCACCGGAAACTCCGGGATTGGATGGACTTTCGGGGAGTAATTGAATAAAAAAAATCTAAAGATAAATCCATGAATTTTAAAGTAGGCGACAAGGTTAGTTTTTTAAATGACAAGGGTGGTGGAATAATCACCAAAATCCTTGATGACAGCATTGTTCACGTTACCATTGAGGATGGCTTTGAGATACCTGTTATGGCCAAAGAGCTCCTGAAAACAGGAACTGCAGAAATGGCTGCAGATATAAGCCGGGCGCATCAGAACATTATAGCGAAGAATAATGAACCCGAATACGAAGATGATATTTTACCCTTGTATCTCTCTCATAACAATCCCGATCAACGAGCTGAAGGGTTGTATTTTTGCTTTGTGCCCGAAATACAGGAAAATCCCCTTTCCGGCTCACTGGAAATCCACCTGATAAACCACACCCGATACACCAGTGTATTCAGCTTGTTTTTAAATCATTCGGGAGATTATCATGGCACCGAATACGGTTATATAGAAGCCGAATCACGTTTGCAGCTGGCGACAATTGGCAGATCTGAAATTGAAAAATGGGCCAATGCATTATGGCAAAATGTATTTTTTATGGAAGATAAATGCAAACCACTTCCACCCTTCAGCGGACTGGTTAACTTCAGGCCCATAAAACTTTACAAAGAGGAAAGTTTTCAGTTTGAAAGCCTGTTGAGGAAAAAAGCATTATTCGTAGAGGTGGTACTGGTATCTGAAATGCACAAAAAACCCCTGCTTGATGAAAAGATAAGCAAGGAGGCTTTAAAAACCCTGGAAGAGAAGATAAGACCAGAAGTCGCTGCAACGATGCCCAAGCCCACCCAGGCAAGGGAGTCTTTTCTTGAAAAACACAAAATTGATGATAAGATTGCAGAGGTAGATTTGCACATTGGAGAGTTGGTAGAAAATTTTACCAACCTGGAAAACAGCGATATGCTCAATCTGCAAATGGACTATTTCCGCAAATGTATGAATCAGGCAGAAAAAGAAAAGCTCAGTAAGGTCATCTTTATCCATGGCATTGGAAATGGTAAACTTAAAACTGAAATCAACAAAGTGCTTCAGACTACCCAGGGTATAGAGTATTACGATGCGCCATACGCAAGGTATGGCATGGGTGCCACAGAAGTAAAATTTTATCGCAATAAATAAAATAAGGCAGGCTTTCCTGTCGCTACGATCCAGGAGATCGGAGAGGAAAGTCCGGGCAACACAGGGCAGCATACTTCCTAACGGGAAGCTGTTTTGCAATAGCAAAACAAGAGCAAGTGCCACAGAAAACAACCGCCCTGCCTTGTGCAGGGTAAGGGTGAAAACGTGAGGTAAGAGCTCACGGCTTGCGCGGGCGACCGTGCAAGCGGGTAAACCTTATGCGTTGAAAGACCAAATATACCGGGGCTTGAGGGCTGCCCGCCCAATCCCGGAGGGTAGGTCGTTGGAGGGCAGGTGTGAATCTGCTCCCGGATAAATGACAGGAATTCCGCAACTGCGGAATACAGAACCCGGCTTATAAGCCTGCCTTTTTTTTTATTTTCCCAGTCAAATAATAATCATGAATCAACGTTTTGTACCTGTTAAAGCACAGCTAATTTACCAGCTGGTTTAACAGGTGCCATGATTGTTGATAAGTAGCTGTAAATGTTGATAAGCAACCAAAGCCGCATCTTGTTTTTATTTGTAAATTCGCAGCAAAACATAAAGATTCTATGAATAAAAAATTCTTTAAATCCCTCAGCTTTCTCCTTTTATTCTTGCCTTTGACATTGCTTTCGCAGCAAACATCTGTGTATGAAAACCCACTGGCAGATTATCATCTTGCCATGGAGCTTTTCAATAAAGGAAAATACGGAGCAGCACGTGATCTGTTTGCCAAAACAACGGAACGCATTTCTGACCCTGAATCCAAGATAAGGATCAATTCAGAATATTATATGGCCATATGTGCCCTGGAGCTTTTCAACCCTGATGCCGAGAAGCTTCTGACAGCATTTATTGTCAACTATCCCACACACTCTCTGCAGGGCACCGCAAGTTTCCAGATGGGCAACCTGCAATACAGAAAACGCGACTACAAAGAGGCGCTGGTGTGGTACAACCGCGTTGACCTTTATGACCTCACTGCCGAGCAAAGGGTAGAGCTTCAGTTCAAGACCGGTTACAGCCATTTTATGAACGATGACTTCCAGCAGGCAAAACAATATTTTTTCGATATTCGCAATCCCCAGTCGGTTTATTATTCTCCGGCAACCTACTATTATGGTCATATCTCTTACAGTGAAGGCAACTACGAAACAGCATTAATCTATTTTCAGCGTTTGAAGGATGATGACAATTTTGGTCCTATTGTGCCCTACTACATTACTCATATATATTTTCTGCAGGAAAAATACGACGAACTGCTCGCCTTTGCCCCTCCCTTGCTGGAACAGGCCAATACTCGAAGAGCAGCTGAAATATCACGAATGATCGGAGAAGCTTATTACAACAAAGGTGATTACGCGCAAGCCATTCCCTTTTTGGAAGAATACCACAAACAAACCCGTCAGAGAATAAGCAGGCAAGACCATTATCAGCTGGCCTATGCATATTATATGGCCGGACAGTACGACAAATCGGTAAGCAACTTTGAAAAAGTAACCACCACGGAAGATTCTCTGGGACAAAATGCACTCTATCATCTTGCGGATGCCTACCTCAAAACCGGGCAGAGGCGCTCTGCAAGAAATGCTTTTCAGTCGGCCCACCGCATGGAATTTATTCCCGAAATAAGCCAGAATTCTTTGTTTAACTATGCCAAACTCTCTTTTGAGCTTTCCCTGAACCCATTCAATGAGGCCATCTTGTCTTTTCAACGTTATGTTGATAATTATCCCGAATCTCCCCGCATTGAAGAAGCATACCGCCATTTGATTGATCTCTACCTCACTACCAGGAACTACAAAGATGCACTCAGCAGTATGGAAGCCATCAAGCTCAATACGCCTGTTTTGAAGGCTGCCTATCAGCGCATCGCTTATTACAGAGGGATAGAATTGTTCAACAACGGAGATTTTACCGGTGCAGCCGAACACTTCCGCAAATCACTCAACCATCCTGAAAACAGAACCATCCGCGCACAGTCGCTGTTCTGGGAAGGGGAATCTTACTTCAGACTTGAACAGCATGCAAAAGCTATCGAAACCCTTCAGAGATTTCAATTGTTGCAGGGCGCCTTCAGCCTTCCTGAATACACCATGGCCAATTACACCATCGGATATGCTCATTTTAAGCTGAAAAACTATCCCCCTGCCATTACTGCTTTCCGAAAATTTATTCAGGACAGAAACATTGACAGATCGCTTCGAAATGACTCCTACCTGCGGATTGCAGACAGCTATTTTATTACACACGACTATAATGCCGCTATTGATTTTTATGACAGGGCCATTGCCCTGGAAAGCAGAGATGTGGATTATGCCATTTTTCAAAAATCTGTTGCTTTGGGAGTAACCGGTAGATTCGATACCAAAATCAATACTTTGCAGGAACTGCTTCGCAAGTACCCCAATACCAATTATGCCGACAATGCCAGGTATGAGCTTGCTAACACATATGTAATACAGAATAATAATACAGCGGCCCTGCGATATTTCAATGAAGTTATTACCAGGCATCCCAATTCGAGTTATGTTAAAAGCGCAATGCTCAAAAGCGGTTTGATTTATTTTAACCAAAATGAAGATGAAAGAGCCCTGGCTGTTTTC
>SLPR01000006.1 GCA_007131895.1 Bacteroidales bacterium
ATTGCAGGATTTTCCCATCAAAAAAAAATATTCTGATTTTTTATACCAACAAAAAAGTAAAAATATGCCTTTCTTAGGATCTGTAATCAAACAAGCCATTTCACTTCGCAGCAAATTGCCTTCGATTTTTAAAGTAGCTGACCCTGGTGTTGTTCAGGAAAAAGAGTTGAAGAAGTTGCTTCGAAGGGCAGCCAACACTGCAATGGGAGAGAAATATGGATTCAATCAGATTTTAAAGAGTAAAAATGTGGTGGCCGAATTTCAGAAAAGGGTGCCAACCTATGATTACAATAAGATTTTCAAGGAATGGTGGTATCGGTCGCTTAACGGGGAAGCTTATGTGACATGGCCGGGAAAAGTAAAATATTTCGCCCTTAGCTCAGGCACCTCTGAAGCCTCCAGTAAGTATATTCCTGTAACCAGCGATATGCTCAGGGCCATAAAAAAAACCAGCATCAAACAGATATTTTCTCTTGCTAGGTACGAGTTTCCCAAAGAATTTTTCGAAAAAGGGATCCTGATGCTGGGAGGCAGCACGCACCTGCATTTCAACGGAACCTATTACGAAGGAGATCTTTCCGGTATCACGACCAAGAATATTCCTTTCTGGTTTCAACACTTTTACAAGCCCGGCAAGCGTATTTCAAAAGAGAGAGACTGGCCCACAAAACTCAATGAAATTGTAAAAAGAGCCAAAGACTGGGATATTGGCGTTATTGTTGGCGTACCGGCGTGGTGGCAGATTCTTATCGAAAAAATTATTGACCACTACAAGGTGAAAAACATCCACGAAATATGGCCCAATCTATCTATTTTCGTGCATGGGGGAGTGGCCTTTACCCCTTATAAAAAAGGATTTGAAAAATTGCTGGGCAGACCCCTTACCTACATCGAAACTTATCTTGCTTCGGAAGGTTTTGTTGCTTTCCAGAGCCGGCCCAATACCGGGAATATGCAACTGGTGCTGGACAATGGGTTGTTTATAGAATTTGTTCCTTTTAACGAGAGCAATTTTGACGATGAAGGCAATCTGAAACCCGATGCACAGGTGCTTACCATCTCACAGATAGAAACAGGAGTAGAGTATGCTTTGCTTCTGAGTACCTGTGCCGGCGCATGGCGTTATCTGATTGGCGACACGGTAAAACTTGTTTCCAGGGAACTCAATGAGATTGTGATTACCGGACGTACCAAACATTTTCTTAACCTGTGCGGTGAACACCTTTCGCAGGAGAATATGAATATGGCCGTAAAAATGGCAGAAGATCAGCTCAATATTGATGTAAGGGAGTTTACGGTTGCAGGGATAAAGTACGAAAGCATGTTTGCTCACAAATGGTTTATCGGCACGGACTGTGCTGTGGATAAGGAAATGCTTCGCAATGTCATTGATGAAAACCTTAAAGTACTTAACGATGACTACCGGGTAGAACGGATTGCTGCTATCAGGGATGTGATTGTTGAAGTAATTCCATCAACAGTCTTTTATGACTGGATGCGCATGAAAGGAAAGGAGGGAGCGCAGAATAAGTTTCCAAGAGTAATTAAACATAAACAGATGGAAGAGTGGGAGACGTTTGTGAAAAGCTCCCTGTCTGAATAACAACAATTGTAATAGTTATGATTACGTCGCTTTACGAGGGTGTGATATTGGGCGTTACCCTGTCATTTCTGATTGGACCTGCTTTTATTGCCTTGGTGCAAACAAGCATTCACAGGGGGCTCCATTCAGGATTACTGTTTGCTTTTGGGATTGCTTTGAGCGATCTCACCCTGATTGCACTGAGCTATTTGGGTGCTATCCAGTTTCTTAGCGATGAAGCAAACCAGTTTTGGGTAGGAATCATTGGTGGTTTTATTCTTATCGGCTTTGGGGTGGTCACTTTTTTCAAAAAATACAAGGTGAGAACCAGGCGGGGAGTGGAGGTGAAGGTGACCATTACCGGAGGAGGATATGTTTCCTATATTTTGAAAGGCTTTTTTATGAATATACTCAACCCTTTTTTGCTCATATTCTGGCTGGGAGTTATGAGTTTTGTAAGTGCCCGATATGGCGTGGGAACCAAAGAAGTGGTTACTTTTTTTACCGCTGCACTGATCACCGTATTTCTTACTGACAGCCTCAAATGTATTGTCGCCAGCAAAATAAGCCGATATCTTAATATCACTGTTCTTACCTGGGTGAACAAAATTGTAGGGATTGCCCTGGTTGTATTTGGTGTGGTGATGTTTGTCAGGGTGTATGTCTATTTTTAATAATGCATGGCTATACAAGGTTGTGGTGCCCATGTTTTGAAGTGCAGCCAATTAAGGAAAAATGATTAGATTTGAAAATGTTCTGCATCTTAGCCCTCCGCAGGCGCACATTGTCATTGCCACCCCCTCCTGAGAAAAGAATGCAATGTAATAATCCCCTTCAGCTACTTAAATCTTTTTTTTTGAAAAAGAAAGATAAAAAACACTGAAGGGGATTGTGATTATGCTTAAATCTACTGTGCCTGAATTGTTATTGAATCATTAATCTTACAGAGACTGTAAGCTCTGTTGTATTGATCCTGAGTATGTAAACCCCGGGTTTGAGGTGGGAGGTGCTCAACCGGAAGCCTGAATCGGGCTTGTCAATCTGTTTTTTCATCACCACCGATCCATCCATGGCATATATAGTAATATCTGCAATACCCTTTGATGGAGGCAATTGCACGTAAACACTTTCTCTGGCGGGGTTGGGGTAAATTAACAATGTATTGCTTGCAGGTTCATCAACGGAAGATTCAAGAATAAAATTGGCCGTCAGGGAGAGGTCATTGTCGGGCATGATAAAGGCATATTCATGAGCTATGTGCACTTCTTCATCGTTGATGGTCCAGTTGTGAAATACATAATTGTTGTTGGGGGTGGCCACGAGAAAAACATTGTCTCCTGCACCATAGCTGCCCGCTCCTGTAACTGTACCCGCGTTTTCAGGGTTAATCAGGATATTTACCATATGCATTCCGGCATAAAAGTAATCGTATTTTTGAATCTCAACAAAACCCTTGTCCCAGTCTGAAAAATAGGACACAATATAACTGTTAACCGAGCCATTGCTGTTATGGGAAAAACTTACTTTCAAACCATATAGTATTATCCAGTCTTCACCGGATTCGTTCCAGTATTCAAAGCCTTTATAAACAATATTGTACAAATGATCATAGGTAGTTTCATTTTTGTATTCCGGCAGCCAGTAGTCTTCTGACCAGTAATAATAAATTTCTGAAACCGGGAGCCCTATATCGTTGTATGACATCTCTAGTTTCTCTTCTTTAATCCAGATAGGTTCATTTTTTGATTTGCCTGAATTTGCATCCTTCCATATATTGGTATTATACCAAATGACTATATTTTCAGGTTTGAGCATCTCAAAATCGTACCATTCCAAATCAGTAGCTTTCATATAGGGAATCCATTCCGTCTCCTCTTTATTTTTCTGGTATCTTTTCTTTATTATATCCCAGTCATCCATTGAGTAGATGTCATAAAAGAGGTTAGCAGTGTCGGCAAAAATCAGGTATTCGCCGGGGGTAAGATTCGTTATCATAACAGGAGGAGGGTCTGGAACAGATTCTGTAGGCCGGTAAGAAAGGGTTCCTGACCATTCATCTCCGCTGCCGCCATACCCCCATTGGGGTGTCCATTGGCCCAGCTGAGAAATGAATTTAATCATATCTCCATTTTCTCTAAGGTAGGCTAGTATGCCAAACTCTCCTTCGCCAAGGTAAGACATTTCAAGAGCTGCGTTGTTATTCCATCCTGCCTCGGTGCCTGAGCCCAGCAGGTAGATGGGTTTTGCCAGTGAAGCAGAGGTTGTGTGCATAATGGCTTCAGCCCACTCCTGATCATTGTTAAGAGTTAAAACCATCCAGCTGTCATATTGCCAGCCATCTACCATATCATTATACCAGGCAAAGTAAATTTCCACCACCACATTGTTCTCATTCAGAATAAAATCCTCCTTGTAATCAGGAATCCATTGATCCCAATAATAG
>SLPR01000526.1 GCA_007131895.1 Bacteroidales bacterium
ACAAAGCTTTCATTGAATTCAATTTCCCCCCGCATGGCCGCTTCGGTGATACCACTCACCTCCTCATAGACGCCTGCTTTGCGTGCCAGCTCATCTATTACCTCGGCCTGGATAAGGGTAGAATCCATATCAAAACAAACCAGGCGGCGGTTTCTGCGAAAAATATTGTCTTTCTGAAAAGCAATATCAATTCCTGTAGAACCGGAAATTTCAATAAACCGGGTTTTCATGGCTTCCATATCCACCGGCTGGCCTCTAAGGGACATTTCCACAACAGATTTTGCATTGTCTTGCCCATCAAGCGGAACTCTGCCAGACAAACGCGAAATGATATCAATATTAAGTTTCTGCTCAAAAATCTCCCTGGCCACGACAGAAAGCTTTTGGGCAGTGAGCTTGCGCGAAATCAGGGTTACGATAAACCGCTCTTTCCCCTGGCGCGTAACCCACGCTTCATATTTTTCTTCGGTGACGGGTGTGAACTTAACCGTCAGCCCCATTTCGTAAGACTTAAACAAGAGATCTTTCAGAATCGGTGAGGATTCTGCTCCGGCAGGAACTTCAAATAATATCCCCAATCCCAGATCCTGGTGAATCACCGCCTGACCAATGTCCAGAATATTAACATTGTATTGCGCCAACACTTCCGTTAACGCCAATGTTTGCCCGGGCTTGTCCTTGCCACTGACATTTAACAGGATAATCTCTTTCTTTTTGCTCATCCGTAATTGCTTTATAAGTTCTACAGCAAAATTAACCTTTCCGGACAATTTGAACGTTTGCAAACGATAATCTGTGTAACTGATAATAATCCTGTCATTTTCAGCAGTATTGTCATCTGTCATTTTCTGTTTGTTCGTACCTCCTTATGGCAGCATTGTCAAAAAACCATCTTCTGTGAACGGGTGTCTCAATAATATGAATAGAGTTTGCTCCCAGCTCATGGGGATAATATTCAATAATAAGGTTTCCATAGGTTTCTGTGTTGAGGTTGTAGGAGTTCATGATTAAATAGTAGACTCCGGTTTCCTCATAAGTAAAGGATTTATCATAAAGTGGCACCACAAGCATTGTATCGCTCCTGCCATCCAGGTGATGGTGTACAATCTGCCAATCGTCAAAGCGAAGCTGAAATAAATCAATTGATTTTTCAGGCCTTGCCAGATCAATATGCGGTCCGTCAGTAGTGGTTTCAGATTGAGAAACAGTGTAATACATTTTCTGGTTCTCTGAAGGTGTTGCGCTCAACAAAAAAAGGGATAAAACAATCAGTGATAAAATCTTCAGTTTTTGCATAATTGAACTTGTTAGTGGGTGAATGATTGAAATGTCAGATTATTAGGATGCAAAGTTGGGCCCGAATTAAGACAACCGGTGTCGTTGCGAAATATTTTTTACGGAAAAAGTGCCGGCGTATTCTCAACAGGTCTTAGGTCTGCACCGGAGAAGCTTGTTAACAAGAGGTTGTACTTTTAGTGCCAGGAATGTTCAATGACAAGAGATGGAAATTACAGCTATTAAATAGATTATGGTTTTTGATCCTAATGAACATGAAAAACGGGATATGACTGGTTTCGAGAGTTTACCGGTTTTCCTTTTGATACCCGGAAGCATTTCTGAAGCCCCGGCCGTAAAGCACCAAAATAAATTAAGGGATGAATTGAAGAAGGCAGGTTTTATATTTACAGATCATCTGTTTGATTGCTCTCAAACCTTCCTCTTCATCAGCAAGTCCCACTGAGGGTCGTTTCCTACCTGGAAGATATGCTTGTCGAAAGGCAAGAATCCGCTTCTTTCATAAAACCGAATGGCCCGGTAATTCTTTTCCCATACTCCAAGCCATACATACGAACACTCTTTTTCTGAACCCAGAGCAAGGGCAAAATCCAGCAGTGCCTGTCCGATGGCTTTGCCCCAGTAATCTTTTATGACATAAATTCTTTCAATTTCAAACCATCCCTCATCCCTGAATTCGGTTTGAGCCTGCCCGAAATTTACCTTCAAATAACCCACTACATCATTTTCGTAAGAAGCGAAATAAATCGAAGATGACGGATTTGAAAGTTCATCTAGTAACTTTTCATCATCAAAACTTTCCTCAAGATACCTTGAAAGGTTCTCTTCTGTATTGGTATCATGGAAAGTTTCATAAAAAGTCTGACGTCCTACCCTCTTAAGAATAGAAACATCTTCCGGAGAAGCTTTCCTAATTTGCAGTTCGGGCATAAGAGTGAAATTTCAGAGAATCATTACAGCAAATATAAAACAAGCATTGCCTCCTAAGGCCTGCATAAAGAAATTAGTTTCTATCAACACTCCTCTTTATCTCTATACTTCATTATTCCAAACGGGTAATTCTCCATAAATTTCCAGGTGCTTTTGAATAAGCTTACGGGCAACCTTAGAGGAGGCATCCTTGTGTTTTCCATCATGCGTAACAACCCAGTAGATATCCAGCCCTTCAATTTGCTCTTCAGCCATTTTTCTTTCAAAAAACTCCTGACGTGTCATACTGCCATGCTTCCCATTAATCCTTTCCCGCAGACTTTGCTTATCAGCGGGATTATCATTGGCCCGCCCCCCGGGGTAATCAATGTAAACCAAATCTATACGACCACCTGCAAGACGGAAAACATAAAAGACACCTGGCAAATCCGGCACATCCTTACTAACTTCTTTCAAATCACTTTCTTTCATAAAAAAGAAATGACCTTTGTTTTTGTATTTTTCAAGTTCATCAAACATAACAACTTAAAGTTTTATTTCTATTTAAAATTAACCCATATTACTTAATAACTCATTTCAAACTACTTACACACATCCTATTATCAATGGGCTCAGCCCACAAGAGGATTGGTGATTCCATAAGGTTTCTCTTCACCTTCTATGTGATAAAGATAAATAAAAGCACAAATAGTGCAATTATAAAATCAGGACCCGCAGGAAACTTTAACAGAGACTTCAGGCAAGGCCGGTAGGGCATTTATTTTCTTATCATTCAAATTTTCTACCTAAAAAACACAACCATTGCAATGCAATAAAAAACGGGTCGCCACCTTTCGGCAGCGACTCGCACCATCACAAACCACAAACCAAAACTTCCAACTGATCATTCAAAAAATCCGGTTTCCGGATATTCTGTGATGGCAGGATTAGTCCGGAAAGATTCTTATTCCTTCACCAATTTCCTCACCAGGCTATACCCGTCACTATCTGTAAAAATTACAATGTAAATGCCTTTGGGCAGACTTGCAGTATTAACAATCTCAATGTCTGCACCACTAAGGTTTTTCTGCAGCATGACCTGCCCCAGCAGATTGCTCATTACAACCTGTTTGATGGCTGATGCATTTTGGATAGTAATGGTTTCAGTGAAGGGATTAGGATAAATGACCACTTCATTGCTTATCATATCAGCAACCAATACTTCCGGGTCGAAATGCGCTTTTAAGTTGCGGGGTGAAAGGGCCGTGAAGCTATATTCCGGCATATCACCAATCTCTTCTTCATTTTCTGTCCATCGCAGGAAAACATAATTTGATGCCGGCAGGGCCTCCAGGGTCACATCCTGACCATGCTCATAATCACCGGCCCCCTCCACTGCTCCCCATTCCATGTTATTGGGAACAGCAGTAATGGTATAGACATTGATGGCAAAATGGGCTATCAGATCACGGTCTGACTCTGCTATGAAAGTATATCTGCTGTCAGTAGCTACTTCTTCTCCATATTCAGTCCAGTTCAGAAAATGATACCCTGTAGCAGATATGGCAGTGAGTTGTACCTCTGAAAAATGCTCATAATCTCCAGCTCCTGAAATGGTTCCAAAATCAGGGTTATTGGCAGTTGCATTTACAGCGTATACTTTGAGCGCAAATTCTGCATGAATCGCAAAGTTCTCAGCAACATTTGTAAACTCATAGCTGTCAATGGCCCCAAGGCTTTCATCATTCATCAATACATCAGCTATATAATGGCCTTCACCAGGCACTATGGCAAATGAAAAATTCTCTCCCGGTG
>SLPR01000227.1 GCA_007131895.1 Bacteroidales bacterium
AGACTTCTCTCAGAGGAGAGATGAGTGTATCCTGAAGATTAAGAAGTTGCTTTGTCAACCAGGTAAACAATAGAGCTGAAAGACTTGTCGCTGTGCAGACTTAATCCGATTTCGCAGGTTCGGCTGGTAGAGTAGCCTGATGTGGACGATTGGGCTTGCTCGCGGATGCTTTTCAGTCCATGAGCATTCAATTCGGGATAGCTGAAACCCCGGTCGCCGGCAAAGCCGCAGCAGTTGGCATCCAAAACTTTTACCTTTTGGGCACACATTTGCGCCAGTTTTACCAGCGCAGTTTCCAACCCCATTTTTTTGGCACTGCAAACAGCAAATATCGCCACCTCTTCATCAAGGGGTGTAAAAGTAAGCTTGTCGGCCAGGTGCTCAAGAATAAACTCAACAGGATCATATAGTTTCAATCCTGGGTCCATGTTGTTTTTCATGGTAAACAGGCAGGGACTCATGTCGCACAGGATGGGGTATTTGCCCTGTTCGCTGGCCAGTAACAAGGCAGACTGCAGTTCGTCTGACTTTTGTTTTCCCTGGTCTTTATAGCCTTTGCTGGAATAGGCCATGCCACAGCACAGATGATTTACCCTTTCGGGATAGATAATCTCATAGCCGGCTTTTTTGAGCAGTTGCGGTATTTTGTCAGTCAAAGGAATTTTTTCATCATAATCGGGTGAAACACCCATTCCCCGGTTGATGCAGGAAGGGAAGTACACCACCTTCAGCGGATTCTCCTGGTTGACCGGCTGGGGTTGTATTCGTTTTCCACCCCTGGGAAAATATTTGTTCCATTGGGGAATCCTGTTGCCCGAAATCCAGCGCATACCATTGGCGGTGCTTTGCAAGATTTTGCTGCCCACTGTTTTGTGGGTAAAATGGACGAAATTCAATCCTGTGGCCGCTGATTTTACTACTGCAGATGTGTTTTTTACCAGTCTTGAAGCCAATCTGTTTTGCCAGGGTTTGATTTTGTTGTTGCGGAGGGCTTTTACCATTTCTCCGGTGTCAATTTTTACCGGACAGTTCAAAGCGCAGAGTCCGTCGGTTGCACAGGTTTGGTCGCCGTCATAATCGAACTGATTTACCAAAGAAGCCAATATGTGGGGTTGATGCCCGCTTTCTTTGAGCCGGGCCATTTCCCGCAGCACCACGATGCGCTGGCGGGGGCTCAGGGTCAGGTCGTGAGATACGCATACCGGCTCGCAAAAACCGCACTCTATGCATTTGTCTATAATTTCATCAACCGGAGCCAGGGGCTTCAGGTTTTCAAGGTGGGCAATTGGACTTGGGTTCAGGATAACTCCCGGATTGATAAGATAACCGGGGTCGAAGATATCCTTGATTTCCTTCATCAGCTCATAGGCCTGGGTGCCCCACTCTTTTTCAACAAATGGGGCCATGTTTCGGCCCGTGCCATGTTCTGCTTTCAGAGAGCCGTCATACTTGTCTACTACCATGCTCACCAATTCTTTCATAAACTGGTCGTACCGCTCCACTTCAGCCGTGGTGCCAAAATCCTGGGTAAAAACAAAATGAAGGTTGCCTTCCAGTGCGTGTCCGAAAATTACGGCCTCCTCGTAACCAAATTTTTTGAAAAGCTCCTGCAGCTCAAGTGTAGCAGGAGCAAGGGTTTCCAGGGGGAATGCCACATCTTCAATAATCACCGTAGTACCTGTTTTTCGCATGGCTCCAACGGAAGGAAACAGCCCTTTGCGAATGTTCCACAATAGATTGTACTCAGCAGGAATATCGGTAAACTCAATGGGGAAAACCGTGGGTATGCCCAGGAGAGATAGTTTGACTTTATCAATATTGTGTAAAAGTTCTTCCTGGCTGTGCGCCCGGGTTTCTACCAGCAATGCTGCTGCCTCCGGCGAGAGCTCACTGAGGTAGGATGGCATCCCGTCATTGTTTTCAACGGACCGCAAACCCGCCCTGTCAATGATTTCCACGGCAGCAACCGGTTCTTTTTTCAAAACGGTGGTAGCAAGGCAGGCCTTTACAATGTCGGGAAACAAAATGAGTGTGGTGGCCTTGAACCGATGTTCATGGACAGTGTGATAGGTTATTTCGGAGATAAAGCCAAGAGTGCCTTCCGAGCCAATCATCAGATGATTGATGATGCCAAAAGGGTCTGAAAAATCTACCACGGCATTGAGACTGTATCCTGTGGTGTTTTTCATCTTGTATTTATGCTTAATTCTTTCTGCAAGGGCATTGTCCTCACTTACCCGGGTATGCAGGGCTTGAAGTCTTTCAAGGATTTGAGGATGTTTTTTTCCGAATTGTTTCCTGCTCTCCTCTGACGAAGTGTCCAGGAAGGTGCCATCGCCCAGGATGATTTTCATGCTGTGGATGGTATTGTAGGAGTTTTCTGCAGTACCGCAGCACATTCCGCTGGCATTGTTGGCAGCAATGCCCCCAATCATGGCGGCATTGATGGATGCCGGGTCGGGTCCTATCTTTCTGCCCCAGGGAGCCAGGATGATGTTGGCCCTGCTGCCGATAATGCCGGGTTGTAAACGGATACGCAAGCCTTCATCAAGAACCTCCCATGACTTCCAGTTTCCCGATGCCACGATAAGCACCGAGTCGCTGATGGCCTGCCCTGAAAGGCTGGTGCCGGCAGCACGGAAAGTGACAGGGATGCTTAGCTTATGAGTATGCGAAAGAATTTGGGATACCTCCTCCTGGGTGTCAGCAATAATGACAATTTGAGGGATGAGCCTGTAAAAACTTGCATCCGTGCCCCAGGCCAGGGTTTTCAGTGGGTCGGTAAATATCCTTTTAGCCGGTATAAATTGCTCCAGTTGTTGAAACAGAATTTTGTAAGGTCCGTTAAGCATCTTGTTTGAATAATGTATAAAGGGGTGATGGATTACTTTCCAAAAGTAAGGAAAAATCTTTTGGTGACTGGAAACTCAGGTATTAATTTTGCTCAAGTCAAACCCTTTGTTTATTATTGCGTATACTTAACAGAGGCAATCGAACTGTTAAATTTTACCCCATGAAGCGAAGAGAACAAATAGTTGCAAGGATAAGAAAAGCAATAAGCTTTCTTGAGCGAGATGTTTGGAAAATTCCCCTCAAGGATTTACCTCCCCGCAAATCATTTTTAATCAAGCAACTCAGAATAATTATCCTTGCTGTGCGCGGATTTGAGGAGGATGCCTTGCATTTAAGAGCCTCTGCACTAACATATTATTCCTTGATGGCCATTGTGCCGGTGGTAGCCATGGGGTTTGGTATTGCCAAAGGATTCGGACTTGAAGCATTGCTTGAGAGTCAGTTGCGGGAGGCTTTTGCAGGAAGAGAAGAAGTGTTTGAGTATGTAATGGAATTCGCCTATTCGATGCTCGAAACTACCCAGGGTGGTGTTGTAGCTGGTGTGGGTTTGGTGATATTGCTTTACACCATTATCATTGTAATGATTTATGTGGAAGAATCGTTCAACGATATCTGGCAAATAAAGCAGTCCCGCCCGTTTTCGCGCAAGGTAAGTGACTATTTTGCCATGATGTTTGTGGCGCCCCTGTTTCTTATGCTGTCCGGTGCAGCCACTGTATTCCTGACTACGCAAGTAACAAACATTGCCGAAAGGCTTGAGTTTCTTGAGTTCTTAAGCCCTGTCGTGAATTTTTTGCTTAACCTGATTCCTTACGTGCTGATTTGGATTGTATTTACCCTTGTGTATATGGTAATGCCCAATACCAATGTTAAGCCCGGATCTGCCATTATCGGAGCCGTCATAGCGGGCTCATTCTTTATATTTTTGCAGTGGGGTTATATTCATTTCCAGGTAGGTGTATCGCGGTACAATGCTATTTACGGTAGTTTCGCTGCTTTGCCGCTTCTGCTTCTCTGGCTCAGATTCAGCTGGCTGGTGGTTTTGTTTGGTGCCGAGATTGCCTTTGCCAACCAAAATGTAGAGCATTACGAATTTGAACATGAAGTCAAAAACCTGAGTCCTTACAATAAGAAGGTTCTGGCTTTGTATATTTATAACCAACTTG
>SLPR01000401.1 GCA_007131895.1 Bacteroidales bacterium
ATTTCTCTTGTAAATGATGATGCCCATGCGTTTATACAAGTCATTAACGGACAAACAGGAGATACCTATTATTACAGATATCCGGCAGAGTCATTCTCTTATTCTTCCGAAGGTTTTGAAATATGTGTAGGACAGAGCTACTTTTCTGATCAAATGTTTGTACTTGACATGGATGATGGAAAGAACAGTTTTAAGGGTGTTATTACCTTTGATGATGTAAAGAAATATCCCGTCTGGTATAAGCGTCCCGGGATTATGGGCTGGTACAGGTACGTTCCCTCTATGGAGTGTTATCACGGAGTAGTGAGCCTGGATCATGGCCTGACGGGACAACTAACCCACAACTCCAGGGTCATTGATTTTGACAAAGGGCGCGGATATATTGAAAAAGACTGGGGTTCGTCCATGCCCAAAGCATGGGTTTGGATGCAGTCGAACCATTTCGGACAGGAAGGAACCTCCTTTATGATGTCGGTGGCGCGCATACCCTGGATAGGGAATACCTTTACAGGGTTTTTGGGTTTTCTGCTTCATGAAGGAAATATTATTTCATTCGCTACCTATACTGGTGCCGTTGTTAAAGATTTTCAATACACTGACAAGGATGTGAAGTTGAAAATACGAGGGAAAAAATACACCATTGCTGTTCATGCGATGAAATCACCGGTGAATATCCGCAAAACATCGGTTGGAGGATTGAAGGCTCCGGTAATGGGCAACATGGAACGAATGATTCATGAGAGCATAGATGCAGAAATTCATGTCAGCGTTAAAGATAAAAAAGGAGAAACCATTTTTTCAGGCACAGGAAAGCATGCAGGTTTTGAAATGGTGGGATACATGGAATTGTTGAAAAAGTAGGCTGTTGCTTAGAAAAGCCCGTCAATGTCTCCTTCAATACCATCTCTTCTCTGTCCACCGTTTCTTTCACGAAAATCGCGGAAGCGATAAGTGAATGCAAGGGTGAGAATTCTGGACTCACGGAAAAACTCTCTTTCCTGGAAGAAATCCGTTCCGTTGGTTTGCAGTGAGAACCTTCGCGTGTTAAAAACATCGCTCACATTCAGGCTGACGGTACCCTGGTTGTTCATTACGTTTCGGCGCATACCAATATTCATACTGAAAACCGGTCTTATTTCTCCCTGAGGGATGACGCGGGGGCCCCAGTAATTGGCAGAAACCTGGGTGCTGAACCAACCCGGTAAATTGAGATTGCTCATAAGACTCAGGGTCCAGCTGTAATTTTCATTGGTAAAGGATCGCCCTTCCACTTCTCCCGAAACTTCAGAGTAGTAAAAATTGCCCGTAAGGGTTGCGTCAAAATTGTTGTTCAGGGTCAGGTAGTTGATGATTTCCACCCCGGTTGAATTGTTGGTGTTGGCATTGGTCCAGGTTACCATCGAACCTTTGTCGAACAATACAAAGAGTCGGGTAAAGCCATTGGTGGTATAGCGATGGAAAACCCCACCGGTAACCATGTAGTTTTCCCAGGCCCTGATATAGTTGATTTCGTAGTTATCTGTGTTCTGCGGATCCAGGTAGGGGTTGCCCAGGCGCAGGTTGAAGAAGTCCTGCGCGTTGAGCAATGGCATCATGCTCCCGGTCCAGGGCCTGTTGATTCTTCGGCTGTAGCTGGCCTGTATGTCTTGGTTCTGGCTGATTTCGTAGTTGAGAAATACACTCGGAAATATGCCAAAGTAATTGTCCTGGGTAGTGATATCTCTTCCGGGCTGGAAGTTTTCATCATCCAGGAAGCCACTTCTGAGGCCGTAATCCTGCCAGTTTTCCATTACCGTGTATTCTGCTCTTAAACCCAGCTGGTAGCTTAATGCACCGCGGTTGTCAGTAAATGAACCATATACTGCGTAAACATCCCTGTTGTGGGTGAAGGCATTGGTTACAGGTATACCGTTTAGCACCAGGCTAAGGGTATCCGGGCCGTCCAGTTGCCCAAACCTTTGCGAGCGGTCATCAAAGCGCAACTCTCCTCTGGCTCCGGTTTCAATTTTCAGATCTTCCCCCAGGGAGTGTTCATAATCGGCCTGCAGTACAAGCATACTGCCTGACAATGGTCTTTCATAAAACTGATCGATTCGCAGCTGATTGTAAAGGTTGCCCTGGGTGTCATAATAGCTCTGGGTCTGATCAAAATATTCTATTCTGTCCTGTTCATCCCATGCATATGTGGCTGAAGTGCGAAATCTGCTGCCATTGTCGTTTTGCCAGTTATAATCAACACCGAGCTCATAATTTATACTGCTTTGATCCTCAGTAAGGATTCTCTCGTACAGGCTGTCCATCTGATTTAAGGCAGTCATGTTGCGGATATTGTAAAGTCTCTCCCTGTCGCGGCTTCGGCGGTTGATATTGGTATATATCCGGGTGGTGCTGTTATCGTTAATATGGTACTCAGTTCCCAGTCTGAGCAAATGGTTTTGTCTCCAGTTTTCGGTGTAATAATCCTGATCGAGAATAGAGGTCATGCCCGGGTTGAAATTTTGTCTGAAGCTGTTGGTGATTTCCCACATCTCCCTGTATTGGTAAGAGTAATTGGTGAAAAGGTTCCAGTTGCCCCTTCGCAGATTCAGGTTGAACCCTGCTGTGTATTTATGCCCTGTTCCGGAGGAAACATTTACCTGCCCGTTAAAGCCTTGCAGGCGCTGCTCACGGAGGATAATGTTAATGATGCCACCAATGCCTTCTGCCTCATATCTTGCGGAAGGGTTGGTAATCAATTCCACTTCTTTAATGGCATTGGCAGGGTATTGTTCAAGTATAGATTCGGTTTCATCACTGGAAAGGTTGGTAGGTCTTCCATTGATATAAATCAGGATATTTCCGCTGCCACGAAGGGAAACACGCCCCTCTTCGTCAACTTGTACAGAGGGTAGGGTTTCCAGCAGCTGTATGGCGGAGCCCCCTTCGGCCACGGTCATGTTTTCCACATTGAAAATCCGCCGGTCAGCTTCCGAACGAAACAGCGAAGCGGCTGCAGTTACCTCCACTTCTCCCAGCTCGCGGGCTGCAGAAGCAAGATAAATGGTGCCCAGTCGGTTTCTGCCACTGCTCACTTCCGTTGGAATCCATTTTTCCTGGTAACCGATAAAACTAACTCTCAGCAGAAAGTCACCTTCCCTGTTGGTTTCAATACGGAATTCTCCATCCAGGTTTGCAGTGGTTCCGGTTACCAGCGAACTGTCGGCAACTTCCATTAGCGCCAGCTGCGCAAACTCCAGAGGATTGCCCGATTCACTTTCTTTCACCGTGCCGGTAATACTGTTTTGGGTAAATAGGTAGAGGGGGAGAAAAAGAAGAAGAAGGAGTGTCTTTATATGTTTTTGCATAGCATGGTTTCTGTAAAATAGTACACAAAATTAACACGACCTTGCTTTTAAGGTTTAAATTTCCCGATTAAAGATTGTTAAGGTGGTGGAAAAATTGGGTGATAATTGTTAAACGGTCTATTTGTCGTGCTCCATTTTTTGCATGGCGTTAAGCGCCAAATCGGCAAATTCAGCCAGGGGAATGCCTGCGATCTCACACTCCATGATGTTTTCTCTTTTCACTGAGGCTGCAAATGCCTTTTCTTTCATACGCTTTAGGATAGACTTGGTTTTAACGCTTTGCACGTTCTTGTCAGGATATACCAGTGCGGTGGCTGTGATAAGTCCTGTGATGGTTTCGCCTGCAGCCAGGGCATGATGAAACTTTTCTGTCCGTTGTCTGCCATGGGCTGCATCTTCGTTGTGCAGCAATACTGCCTCAACAATTTCTTCGTCAATGCCATGTTCGCGCAATAGTCTTGCTGTTTCCATGGAGTGTATGCTCATGTCGTGGGCAGTGAATTCCACATCCAGATCATGCAGCAGACCGGCCAAACCCCATTTTTCTTTATCTTCACCAAGTCTGTCTGCCATGGCACGCATCACCGCCTCTGATGCGAGACAGTGAGCTATCATCTTTTCGTTTTTTACATATTTGCTCAGTAGAGCAAGGGCCTGGCTTCTTGTCATAAGA
>SLPR01000399.1 GCA_007131895.1 Bacteroidales bacterium
AGCTGATTTCTCACCATCGCAGCAACATCCTGCCAGCTCATCTGACCGGAGCCGCAGGCTGCCTGGGGAACGGTGTATAGGATTATTTTGATTATATTTTCCATTTGATGGTTTTTTTTAAACCTCCAAGGTTTTCGAAACCCCGGAGGTTTCTGTCTGCTACCTAACTAAAAATCCCCAGGATTTTGCCATCCGGTTTTACATCTTTCAATTGCGGAATATGCTGCGCAAGTTCTTCTAAAGTGGGATAGCCCTCCTGTTTGATAATCTTACCATCCAGCACGGTAACGGGCAATTTTGATGGACCCTCTGTGCGCATAAAATCTTTCACCACCGGATTGTTCACAAATGCCATGGGCGATTGATTGATGGCATAACGTTCGGGTTTGATATTTACTTTGGCCAGCATTTGCAGAACATTCTGCAGTTCAATGAGTTCTTTATCAGGTTCAGGGCCACAAACGCCCGATGGGCAGCACAATGAGGGTTCAAATATTTCGAGTTGCATAGGTCAGTTTTTTAATGTGACGCAAAACTACGTTATATTTTTGTAATGACGTAATTTTACGTCAGATATTTTCAAAAAAAACACCCGGTAATATTACCGGGCGCTTCAAGTTTTAATTGTCATTATCTTTGTCCGACTGAAAATCCGGAAATAAGACCTACACTCCTTTGAAAGTAGTACCCACGGCGAGCACGATAAATCCAATGAGCAGTAAAGCATAACTGTATTCACTTAGGATATCGATCCGGGCGAAGTGGCCTATAATGCCTAATGCACCGGCGATTATGCCAATAATCCAGGTGATTTTTTTGGGTGCGGAGGGTTTTCTCATAAATGTATTTTTATATAGCTTAGTTGATTGGATTGGCCTATGATTAAGTTCGGGTAATTGGCTTTTTCTTGCAAAGACTAATTATGATTTATCAGATAAAATACCCCCACCTGAAATCCCCTGTTATAGTTACTGGAAGTACCCGTTTTATTGATATTGGTAAGTCCATGATTGTAACGAATATCATAACCGAAGTCCGTAGCAGGATTTACATAACTCATGCCCACTCCTATTCCAAAATCAATTGTTTCGTAATTGTCCTTTACATTTACTGTCGTGTTGTTGATTTTTGTTTTGGCACTTGCCAAAATACCAACATGAGGGCCTGCTTGTAATCTAAAGCCATTGTCGAACATGTATTGAAAAATCAACGGGATATTGATGTAATTAAGGCTCAGATTCACATCATTTCCACCTGCATTATATCTGGCACCTTGCATAGAAAACACAAGCTCAGGTTGCAATGCAAATGGATTGGTAAGATGAATGTGCCCGATAAGCCCCAGGTGCAAACCTAATTTGGGGTCATTTTTGAAAAAGGTTTCGCTTTCAGTTGTATAGACATTCAAGCCTCCTTTGACTCCTAAGTTGAAATGCTGAGCAGAAGCTACGCCTGCAAAGAGGAATACGAAAAATACAGTAGTGATGGTTAATTTCATGCTTTTTATCAATTAAATATTGGGTTCATAAAAGAAAATAAATTACAATCAAAGGTGATTCTATTTTGCCTGCTTTATGTTATAGATATCCTGCAGGATGTTACAGATATCACATATTCAGGCGAATGAGTTGAAGTGCCAACCTTTGATGCTAATTATTCCGGAGAGGTTGAAGGTTTTGAAGCTACTTTTTAAAGTGCATAACAAAATAATTATCAGGTTCCGGGCAAAAATCCATTTAGTTTCAAATGAAACTAATATCTTTGCCCAAAAAAGTTTATGCACAGAAGAGACTTTTTAAAATTTACCGGACTGGCCAGTGGAACCCTTGTATTGGGAGGGGCTGCGGCTGCCGGTTACATGTCGGGCGCCGACAAAACCGGAAACACAGGTTGGGGAAGAGCTCCGTATGCCAAAGACCAGTTTTTCAACCGGAAACCCTTTTTTGTCACAACGCCAACATACGAAAAAGTGGGCACCCCTCAACGTATTCAATACCTGGACAACCTGTTCAGAAGAAACGGAGAACTGGGAATGCATATCCGCTCGCTGGGAGAAGGGGGATTAGAAAGTGTAAAAGGAGAAGGCATCTCTTCACTACCCCAGGAATTAAAGGCATACTATACTGAACACCCCAGCGCATTTGAGGAGTTTTTTCTCACCCGTGAAAGTGCCAAACAACAAAGGGAGAGATGGCCGGAACACCGAAACCAGTACCTGCTTGCCGAAGCCTGGTCCAAAGCTCATGCAAGCCCGCTAAAGGGGCGCGAAGCTTACCCGCCGCAACCCCAGGGCCCACCGGAGGAGTGGGATTTTGAGGGTGTAAACCCAGACCCCCTAAAACTCAAATCACCCCAACATGGGTCGGAATTGATCAAAAAAATCACCCATACTTTTGGTGCTACACTGGTGGGTGTAACCGCTATAAAAGAGGAATGGGTATACCAGGGAATTTTGCGGGGTGTAGGAAAAACAAACTTTGCCAAACCTGCCCACTGGAAAAACGCCATTGTATTTGCCATTCCCCATGAGTGGGAATCCTTTTATGCCAATCCCACCTATGGCACTTCCTATGAAGCATACACCATGCTCCGCTTCATTGCAGGCAAGCTGGAAACCTTTATCAGGGAAATCGGCTTTTCGTCCCGCTCGCATGTGCCTCCCAACAGTTACGATTTAATCATCCCTCCCCTGGCCATCGATGCCGGCCTGGGAGAGCAGGGCCGCCACGGCGTGGTTATTACACCGGAGCTTGGCGCCAACACGCGCCTGGCAGCCGTATCTACCGATATGCCGCTGGAACCGGATAAACCTGTGGATTTGGGTATCATGAAGTTCTGCAACAAATGTAAAATATGCGCCGAGGAATGTCCCAGCGGCGCCATCAGTTTTGATGACAAACCCACCAAAGTAGTCCGGGGGTATCGTCGCTGGTGCACCGATCAGGACAAGTGCTTCAAAGCATGGAACCAGGTTGCTACCAGCAGTGCACGGGGTTGCAGGGTATGCCTGGCAGTATGCCCTTACTCACGCAAAAACAACTGGATACACACCTTTGCCCGGGAGCTGGATCCCAGGGACCCCACCGGTTTCACAGCATCGACCATGCTTGCCATGCAAAAGCAGTTTTTTGATTACCCGGGCGGAAGCCAATACCTGCCACCCCCCGATGGCAACAATAAAACCTACGGCAAAGCGCCTGACTGGTTGCGCACTGAAGAATGGTTTGACTTTTAATCCTAACGATATGTTCCCTTATTCAACAATCTTACAACCGCTGTTCTGGATGAGCATGGGTGTGCTTATTGCTCTGTTTTTCACAGGACTGAGATATTGGTTAGCAGATGCCAGCATTACCATGAACTGGTGGAAATGGCTCATTCTCTCTGCATGGTTTCTTTTCCTTGCTATCACTGTTGCGGCAGCATTCACCCTTATGGGAGAGGGCGAATGGACTGCGGGCAAACGCTTTCTGTTGTTTTTCGGCATCGTGCTTTTGCTGGCAGGTAGCGGTATCTGGAAGTTGCTAAAAAAAGTATGATATGCAAAAGAGGCTAAAGGAAAGATGGGTCATAGCAGGTGTAATGTTGCTGCTTTTCACGGCATGGCTGCTGGGCAGTCGTTTTCATGCAACAGCTTACCAGGCAATGGCAGAGGAATTCCTTTATAATTCCGGCTATCATACCACCCGTGTTCATGCTATCAAGTGGGAATTATCGGACAGCCTTGACAACAAAGCAGGATACGCCTACCTGGGCAAAGGCTCGGGATACAGCGGTGATATTATACTTCTTACCCTTACGGATAATGATTTTCGCATAAAAGATATCAGGGTACTTGACCATTCAGAAACCTATTCCTATTTCCAGAAACTGCATCAGCAAAACTTTTTCCAACAACTGCAGGGCAGACATGCAGCCATGAACCGACAATCAAACTCCGTAGATATCGTAAGCGGGGCAACGGTATCCTGCATGGCCATTGTACAGGCCATTGAAGCAAGCTACATG
>SLPR01000002.1 GCA_007131895.1 Bacteroidales bacterium
GATGTCAAGCAAGCTTTCAGTTACACTCCATCATTCCTTCTCCGGTCCCAGAATGTTAATTCTCCCGTCTTTGGGTTTGAAGTAGCATTTCTGTCCGTTGCACACATGGTGGGGGGAAGCGTAAATGATGATTTCTGTTTTTATCCCTTCAGGGGTTTCTACTTTGCAGGTGAGTTCTTTGTATTCTCCCAGGAATCGTTCTTTTACTATGCTGCCGCAAAGACATTCGTTATCTTGCGGGATGATATGAAACTGTTCGGGCCGGATAGACAATACAACCTCCTGCTCCGGTTTAGCGGGGATATTGTCTGCCTTGATCAGGCCCATAGGGGTTTCGAAGCCTTCCCGGGTAACCCGGGCTTTGATGATGTTGGTTTTTCCAAAGAAGTCGGCTACGTATGAGTTGGCCGGGAAATTATATATATCTTCGGGTTTGCCTGTCTGGAGTGAACGCCCGTTTTTAATTACGGCCACCTTATCGGCCATGGCCAGCACATCCTTGGTGTCGTGGGTTACAAAAATGGCGGTGGAGCCTGTTTGCCTGATAATGTCGCGGATATCATCCCGCATCTGGTTTTTGCGCAGGCTGTCGATATTGCTGAAAGGCTCGTCGAACAGGATGATCCGTGGTTCGGGTGCCATCGCCCTGGCCAATGCTACGCGCTGTTTCTGACCGCCGGAAAGCTGGTGTGGATAGCGCCTTTCCAATCCTTCCAACCCGCTAAGGCTGATGATGTTCCTGGCTTTTTCTGAGGCAATATCTTTGGTAAGGCGGAACAACCCAAAGGTGATGTTTTCCCATACCGTCTTATGCGGAAAAAGTGCATAATCCTGGAATACAATTCCTACCTGCCGTTGCTGTGGCTCCATGAAAATACCTTCTCCTGCTATGATCTCCCCATTTAGCAGGATGGTTCCCTGTGTGGGGTTGGCAAAGCCGGCTATCATTCTCAGCAGGGTGGTTTTGCCACAACCACTTTCACCCAGAAAGGCTACAATTTCACCTTCCTGTACTTCAAGGTTGAAATCTTTTACAGCCCAGTCAGTAGCTTCAGGGAATTTTTTTCCGGTATTTCTCAGTTCGAGTATGTTCATTTTTTTAATGTTTGCTGGTTATTTTGTTTAGCAGCAAAACGGGAATTAACCCCGTTAATACAATGATCAGTGCCGCAGGTGCCGCTTCGGCAACTCTCTCATCCGAAGCAAATTCAAAAGCTCTTATGGCCAGGGTGTCGAAATTGAATGGCCTGAGGATGAGCGTGAGGGGTAGCTCCTTAAGTACATCAATAAAAACCAAAAGTGCTGCACTGATAAGGGAGCCTGTTAGCAGGGGCATATTGATTTTTACCAGGGTTTTTGTATTGGACATTCCCATGGAACGGGAGGCTTCATCAAGAGATCTGGAAATCCGTTCCATGCCACTCTCTATGCTGTTGTATCCTACAGCCATAAATCGCACCAGGTAAGCATACAGCAGGGCAAACCAGGTTCCGGTAAGTGCTATTCTTACTGATGTTCCTCCTATTCCTGCCAGATAACCATCGAGCCACAAAAAAGGTATAAGGATACCAATAGCTACTACAGCCCCGGGCAATGCATACCCCAAAGTGGTGATTTTCGCCAGGACCCTCACCAGCGCAGAAGGAAAACTTCTTACGGTGAAAGCTATCAATATGGCCAGGGTCACTACAATTACCGAAGCCATGGCCGCCAGCAAAAAGCTGTTCCCGAGCAGTTCCCAGAACCTGAAATCCAAAACCTGTGGGGCTGTTTTTATGCTCCAGTATATTAACATCATGGCTGGAAATAAAAATCCCAGCGCAAAGGGGATGGAGCAAACTGAAAAAGCTATTACCGCATTGACTTTGTTGAGTCTGCGTTTTTGCATGGGGCGGTAGGAACTTCCCATCATATCATAGCGCATTTTCCGTCGTTGAAATCTTTCCATCAGTATCAATACCAGGACAAAAATCATCAGATAGGCCGAAAGCTTAAGTGCGGCAGGAGGGTGGGAGAAGGAGAACCATGCCGTGAAAATTCCCGTGGTAAAGGTGTCCACTCCAAAATAGCGCGCCACACCGTAGTCGTTGAGCACCTCCATGAGTGCCAGTGAAACTCCTGCCACAATTGCCGGTCGGGCCAGGGGTAATGCTACCTGGAAAAAGATGGCTCCGGGTGATTTTCCCAGGGAGGCAGCCACCTCGAATAGTGATGAGGACTGTCTCATGAAATAGGCCCTGGTTATCAGGTAAACATAAGGATAAAACGCAAGTGCCAGGATAATGATCGCACCAGGCATGGACAGGATGTTGAAAAACAAAAACTGACCCGTATCAACCCCCAGATGATTGCGGAAAAAAACGTAAACCGGGGATGCATAATCCAGAATGCCAGCCCAGGTAAACCCGCTGATGTAAGCGGGAAGGGCTATGGGAAGTATCAGCGCCCAGCGGAAAAACTTCCGGCCGGGAAAATGGTAAACGCTTGTTATCCATGCTGTACTTACCCCCATAATAAAGGTAAGCAATGCAACTCCAACCATCAGTATAATGGTGTTGGTTACATAAGTGGGTAGCAGATTCCGTAATATGTGTTGCCAGGTTTCACCTCCATCGCTGGTTATATTGCCAAAAACGATTAGTAAGGGCAAGGCAATAATTACCGCGAGAATAACGGCCCTTATAACCCAGGGATTCTTTAATTGTCTCAGGTTAGCGGAAGTAAGAATGTTGTTGAGCCTGCTTGCCATAGATTAATTCCATCCTGCCTCATGAAAAATAATGGTAGCCCTGGAAAGGTGTTTGCCAAGCTTATCCAGTGGAATGGTATCACCCCTGAAAGTTCCCCATTCTTTCAGCAGGTCGGTCCACTCAACTAATGTGTTGACAGGATACTCATAGTTTTTCTCTGCAAATTCCCGCTGTGATTCAGGGTTAAGGAGAAATTCAATTAATTTCTGTGCATTTTCCTTATTGGGGGCGTATGCCGTGATAGCGGCTCCACTGATATTAATATGCGTGCCTCTGTCTTGCTGGTTGGGAAAATAGATGCCCATCTGCCGTGCGATTCTTTGTTCTTCCTGGTTAGGTGAATTGAGCAGCAAGCCCATGTAATAGGTATTTACTATGGCTATATCTCCAATGCCTGCAGCAATGGCTTTTACCTGGTCGCGATCATTGCCACGGGGAGATTGAGCCATGTTGTTTACCACCGATTCGGCCCAGTTCAGTGCTTTTTCTTCTCCATGTTCAGCTATGATGGATGCCATCAGGGTTTGATTGTAATGGTTCTGGGAAGACCGAACCAGTATGCGTCCTTTCCATTGGTGCGAAACCAGGTCTTCATAGCTGTTTAATTCTTCAGGGTTTACGCGCTCCTTGTCATACACCAGCACCCTGGCTCTTTTGGTGAAACCTGTCCAGTAGTTATCCGAATCACGCAGGTTGGCAGGTACTACTTTGCTGATGGCCGACATGTCCATGGGGCGCAACAATCCCTTTTCCACGCATTGAATCATCCTGCCTGCATCGGCTGTGATAAAAACATCGGCTGGGGTATTGCGCCCTTCCAGTTCAAGGCGGTTGATAAGCTGGTCGGTGTCGGCCTTGACCAGGTTGACACGGATGCCCGTTTGCAGGGTAAACTCCCTGAAAAGGTTTTCATCTACCTGGTAATGGCGACCGGAATACACGTTAACAACATCCTGATCGGAAGAGCATGAATAAAGAGTTGTTGTCAGAAGTAATAGGGCTGCAAAACGAAAGAGGTATTTAAACATGGCGTCTGTTTTAATTTTGAAATGCAAAATTAATTAGAATTAGTCTAAATAAAAACAAGTGAAGCATAAAAAGTAATAAAGTACTGTTTTGACAGAATCGTTTTTAAAAATTTTAAAAAAATATGTAGGCGAAATAAAATTTGATAATGCCGGGCTAAATGGCATGCTTGTCTATAAATATTAGATTGTTTCATAGGATGTTTTTCGCAGACATTTGATATTTTGTAC
>SLPR01000214.1 GCA_007131895.1 Bacteroidales bacterium
CGATATGGTTTGCTGGCAGGACTGGCGGGCGGAGCATGGTTCCCTTTTTTTCTGTGGGCCAACAATGGGTATGCTAATATAGCCAATTTACTTCTTCTCTTATTCCTTTATTGGTCAATTGGGTTTATAAGGCCCCATCGCATCAATTATGACTTTAGGAAGGTTATTGTAAGACTCGTTAAGGTGATGAGTGTTTTTTCTGTAGTGGCAATTCTTCATTATCTGGTCCTTTTTAATTTTCTTTTATCCTACAATCCGGCGCCCTGGACTTCTGATACATTAAAAAACATTGAGAAATTTGTTCTTTTAGGTTTTCTGACCAAAGCTATAGTCAATTATACCTTTATTATTCTACTTGCCGAGCTGATGTTGCATCTGCCAATCATCAGAAGGTTATTGCAACTGGAATACAAACCAGAATTTGCTCTTAACAACAAAATGTTTGTTTACAGCATTCTTGCGGCTACATTCATCTGGGCATCATTTGTTTCGCTGGATTATATGTTTTTTTACACCCCTGCCACACAAGGCTATCGTTACTACCTGCTTGCTCTGACCATAATTATCTGGAGTGCAGTAATTGTGAGCCGATGCCTTGCAGGACTGATGGAAAGAAGACTTATTTCAGAAAGCTATTTTAAAAAGAAAGAAAAGGAATTCAGAACTATTTTAGAATCGCTGCATGTTGGTATAGGAATTACCGACTTAAAAGGTAAGTATCATTTTATCAACAACTGGTGGCAGCATCAGTTGGGTTATACCTATGAAGAAATGCAGGAAATTACCAACCTTGATGTTACCCATCCGGAAGATGTTGAGGTTACCAAAAACAGGTTCAATGATTTAATTAGCGGGAATACAGAAGGCTATAGCCTTGAAAAAAGATATGTCCGAAAGGATGGCAGTGTTTTCTGGGGTCAGTTGTATGTTTCTGCCGTTTCCCATGAAGATGAGCCGTTGGGATTTGTTTCTGGTGTGATCAACGATATTACAGAGAAAAAGCAGGCCGAGGTGTTATTGCGTAACACCCAGGCACGCCAGGAGGCCATGATAGCCAATATTTCCGATGTAATTGCAATTCTTGATCTGCAGGGCATTAATCTATACAAAAGTCCCAATGTAGAAAGAATATTTGGTTGGAAACCCGAAGAACTCATTGGTAAGAGTTGCTGGGAAAATATCCATCCCGACCAGCACGAAGATACCCGAAGTTTTTTTGAGGATATCCTAAAATCCAGGAAAAGACCCGGAGTTGTGGAGGTTCTTTATAAAACAAAGTCTGCAGGGTATAAGTGGATCGAGGTCTCAGCTGCAAACTGTATGGATTCTCCGGAAATCGGGGGGATACTTATCAATTATAAAGACATTTCGGAAAGAAAAAAGTCTCTGGCACTGGAGCAGGAGGTGGCGGTTGCCCGCAAGAGTGTTGAGTTTAAACAAAAGTTTCTTGCCAACATGAGCCATGAAATCCGCACACCCCTCACCGGAGTGTTGGGCATGGCCGATATTCTTGCCCAAACCAGCCTTGACGGTACACAACGTGATTATCTCAATACCCTTATCCAGTCGGGCGATAATCTGACAGAAATCATAAACCTCATCCTCGACTATTCTAAAATAGAAGCGGGCAAGTTTAAAATAAAAACCTGTGACTTTCTTGTTCATGATTTGCTTGCTGAAGCCAGTAAATATTTCACCTCTGTTTGCAGCAAACCTATTGAATGGCAAATGAATATTAGTGAAAATGCTCCTCGTGCCATCAGGACAGATAAATTGCGTCTTAACCAGGTAATAAGAAATCTTATTTCAAATGCAGTGAAATTTACGGATGCAGGAAGTGTCAGACTGAGCCTTTTTCCCGTGCATGGAGCTCATTTACATAATAATGGAGATAGAAAAGAGTCCATATCCCTGCGGGTTGAATTAAAAGACACAGGCAACGGAGTTTCATACCCGCTTCAGAAAAGATTATTTGAACCGTTTTTTCAGGCTGACAATGAATACTCCCGAAATGCAGATGGCACCGGGTTGGGTCTGACCATCTCTAAAGAGATTGTTGAGATGCTGGGCGGAGAAGTGGGATTTGAAAGCACTCCCGGCAAAGGAAGTACTTTTTGGTTTACCTTTTCCTGCCTGGATTTGAATGAGCTGGCACTTCCAAGTTCTTCTGCGCCAAACAATAATATCACAAAAATGCCTGTTGCTTTGAAAGTTTTGCTGGTAGAAGATAAAGTAATTAACCGCAAAGTAATCAGCCTGATGCTGCAATCTCTGGGGCACGAAGTCGTATTTGCAAATGATGGACAAAAAGCAATCGAGTTGTATACTCCCGGAACATACGACCTGATACTGATGGATATTCAGATGCCTGTTATGGATGGTGTGGCGGCTACCAAACTGCTAAGGGAAATGCATTCAGCCTTGCCACCCATTGTTGGGTTAAGTGCCAATGCTTTTGAAGGGGACAGAGAAAAATACATAAGTCTTGGTCTGGATGAATATCTCACTAAGCCCGTTAATACAGATGATTTCAGAAGAATTTTGACTGAGCTGAAAATGGGCAACTGAAAGTAATGATAGTTCAGGAAAAGAATGTCATTATTCCTCACTACCCTCAAAAAAGGGATGGTAATCAAAAGTCAGTTTTTTGTATTCTTTGGTAAAGGAATGCCGTATCCCTGTTTCTATAGCTAAATGATTTAGCCGTGCAGAATGTTGTTTCTGTAAACAAAACTCACTGATGACCCTTTTGGGAGGCTTGTGGGTATCCGGGCTGATATACAGTCGCTTTGCCTCATTTAAGGCAAAATTACCTGCTTCCTTTTCTGTCAGCTCCAGGTTGTCCACCGGGTAAATTACCACCAGCCTGCCGTCATCGGTCAATAGCCTTGCACTGTGGCGGAATAATTCCATAAAACACAGCTCCTGGTTGTGCCTGGCAAGATTGCGGGCAATATCGGGGCTTTTCATGCTGTTTTGAAAATAGGGGGGATTGCAGGCTATAATCTGATACTTAACCGGAGGGGTTGCTTCAAACTGCTGCAGTGCTGCATGAAATGCTTCCAGTCTTGCTGTCCATGGAGAATTACTGAAGTTTTGGGTTGCTGCAGTAATGGCTTCTTTGTCGGTATCAATAGCATGGATAATTCCGGAGGATTTCTGGGCCATCATAAGGGCAATCAATCCACATCCAGTGCCTGCATCCAACATGTGTTCGGGTGAAACAGTTTGCGCAAGTTTTGCCACATAGGCACCCAGCAATACGCCATCGGTCCCTATTTTCATCGCGCATCCGCTATCCGAAAGGCTGAATTGTTTGAAATGAAAAAGTTTTTCTTTTTCCTGTTCGTTCCAACTACTCATTCAGGTACATGTCTATCAATCCCTCTGGTGCAGAAATATGAATGCACTTTTTTGTCTTGTCAAGTTTTGTGATAAACTGGTCCTGAACAGGAATTAGCAGGGTTTTATCATTGTACTGGATTTCAAATAGTGGGTTGCCCGGATAGTCGAGTACCTGAAGGATCTTGCCAATAAAGCCCTTTTGTTCATCATGCACTTCAAATCCAGCGACTTCATGAAAATAAAAGGCATTTCCTTCCAGAGGTGGCAGAGCCTCAAGAGGAAGATACATGTCACTGCCCTGCAATCGTGATGCGCTATCCAGGTCATCGGTATCCTGAAACTTGATGGTAAATTGGTTGTTCTTGTTTCGCAGGGAAAGTTTCTCTACAAAAAACGGAATCAGATTGCCGCTGATATCCAGAAAAACAGCATCAAGTCCGGCATATTTTTCCGGTTCATCGCTATCAATATATACTGCCACTTCACCTTTAAAACCAACCACTTTGGTTATCCTGCCAAGGTAAAAACATTTTTCTTTTTCCATTTTTTTGCTTGAATAATGAAAAGAAACCTGCCAGATTGAAACATTCTGGCAGGTTTATATTTTGTAGCCCTTTTGGGGCAATAAGGAAAAGCG
>SLPR01000129.1 GCA_007131895.1 Bacteroidales bacterium
GCTCAGATTTTTGGAAACCATCATGGCACCATGGGAATCCAGATATTACAGCCAGATTGAAAGAGAGGGGGGATTACTCAACAACTGGGTTTCATTCTTTCTCTATCTCAACTTTTTATTAACGATCTCCCTGATGTTTTACATGAGCATCCCTTATCTGGGACTGGCATCATTAACAAGAAACATCCATCCCGCTATGATTCTGTTGTACACTTTGGGCATATTTACCGGTTTTTATCTGACCAAATACCTCGTGATGCAATTTACAGCATGGGTTTTTAAAACGTCCGGGGCCACCGAATCCTATTTTCGCAACCAATTAATTGTCAATCAATTTGCCGGGATTATCATTTTGCCCTTAATGGTTGTAAATTATTATAATCCTGTAAACTGGATTCTTTATGCAGCATGGGGGATTCTGGGCGTTTTAGCCATATACAAATTGATTAGAGTTTCTATGATTGGATTAAGAATTGCAGACTTTTCTGCTTATCATTTAATTTTGTATCTTTGCACCATTGAAATAGCACCCGTAATTTTTGCGATAAAGATATCTAACACCCTGACTAACAACTAACTAAGTATTAATACCAAAAGCGTTAGAACGCAAAAGTTTCATACCAGAGTAACCCAAAGAGTAAAACGCAACAAAAAAATCCAAAAACAATAAACCACTAAAAGATAAGGAGAACAAGCTTGAAAATCAAAAACGTTTTAATTTCACAGCCACAACCAGAAAACGACAAATCGCCCTATTCTGATTTGGCCAGGCAGTTCAACCTGAATATTACCTTTAGAAAGCTCATTAAAATAGATCGGATTGATAACAAGGAGTTCAGGAAACTCAGAATCAATATCCTTGATTATACTGCCATTATCTTTACCAGTAAACATGCCGCAGACCATTTTTTCAGTCTGTGCGAGGAGCTAAGGGTAACCATTCCTGAAACCATGAAATACTTCTGTGTCAGTGAAGCCATTGCGCTTTATTTACAGAAATACGTTCAATATCGCAAAAGGAAAATCTTTTTTGGGAAAAACAAGTTCCCCGAGTTGCTTGAGATGATCAAAAAGCAAAAGAATGAGAAATACTTTTTTCCCTGTGCTTTTAATCACAACAGCGACATCCCGGAACTGCTTAAGTCAAACAAAATCAATCACATTACTGTTCCTATTTATGAAACAGTACCCGATGAGGTTAATGATATTGACATCAATATCTATCATTTGATAGTTCTGTTTAGTCCTTTTGGAGTTGATTCCATCAAGAAAAATTTTCCGGACTTTCAGCAGGGGGAGACCTTGATGGCTGCGTTTGGAACATCCACTGCCAAAGCTCTTGAAGAAGCAGGTTTCACAGTGCAGATAAAAGCCCCTAACGGCGAGGCACCTTCAATGACAATGGCTATTGAGCAGTACCTGCAAAACAAAGGAAAAAAATAAATCTCATTTATCATGGCTAGTCAACAAGCCAATAAAAAATTGCACGGCTTTTCCAAAAGTGAAAGACTGTGCAATTTTACTTTAAAAAACCTCCTTTTCACTCAGGGAGAGTCCTTTCAGCAATATCCCTTCAAAATATTCTGGAAACCGCTTGACCCTAATCTGGAAAATATTTTGTTTTCCAAATCGGTAACTGAATATTCGGTGGTTGAGCAACATGCCCCGAAAAATGCGCAAAATCCATCTCACCCCCATAAAAAAATTCCGCGCAATGCCCTCTTTAGTCATCCGGTGCAATGCCTTATAGGCGTTTCATCAAAAGCCCACAAATCTGCTGTAATGCGAAATCATCTTAAAAGATTGATTCGTGAAAGCTATCGCCAAAATAATGCATCCTTCTATTCGTTTGTGAAAGACAGCAATAAATTGTGCCTGCTTGGTATTATATACACTTCCGGACAGCCTATAGCGTATCGCGACATTGAATCGAAAATCATTGTATCTTTGCAGAAAATTCAGCAAAAAATAACCGAACAATTAACCCGTTGAATGCAACTGCTCAAAACAATTTTTGATGCCGGGAAAAAGGCTCTGCAATGGTTCTTTATAGTACTGATAAGATTTTACCAGGGTGCCATTTCGCCCTATTTTTCACCATCGTGCAGGTATACCCCCACATGCTCCCAATATGGTGTTGAGGCAATTAAAAAACATGGCCCGATATACGGTGGATGGCTCACATTTAAAAGAGTTGCCTCCTGCCATCCATGGGGAGGAAATGGATACGACCCGGTGCCCTGAAGCTTTGCCCCGCTAAGACTTGCAATCCCGGGGCTTGTAATTGCGGGAGACTTTAAACATTTTGTTTACCAATAAAACACTTAGTGCTTATCACATATACAACTCTTCTTATGAATAAAAAACTCAACCGAATGATAAAAAGACCTGCCAACCTTCTCATTTTGGTAATGATAGTGGCAAGTTCGCTGTTTACAGTTTCTTTCGTCAATAAGAATTTTGAAATAGCTAAAAACCTTGACATCTTCAATACACTTTTCAGAGAATTAACCATTCACTATGTTGACGATGTTAATGCGGCAGAACTCATAAAAACGGGCATTGATGAAATGCTTGCATCTCTTGATCCTTATACCAACTTCATTCCTGAGTCAGACATAGAAGATTTTCGATTTATGACTACAGGGCAATATGGAGGTATCGGAGCCCTTATTATGAGAAGAGGGGACTACATTTTCATTTCTGAAACTTATGAGGGCTTTCCGGCAGATAAGGCCGGACTGCTGCCGGGAGACAAAATTCTTGAAATCAATGAGCATTCAGCAAAAAACCGCAACCAGGAAGAAGTGAGTACCCTGCTCAAAGGCCAGCCCGGCACCGAAGTGATTATCGTTTTGGAAAGAGGAGGACACGATAAGCCTCTTACCAAAACCCTCGTAAGAGAAGTGGTGAAGATTGATAATATTCCTTACTATGGCATGCTTGATGAAACCACCGGTTATATCAAACTTACCTCGTTTACCCAAAATGCAGGCCGGGAAGTAAGAGATGCTTTCAACACCCTTAAAAATGAGAACAACCTTGAAAATATTGTTCTGGACCTCAGAGGAAATGGGGGAGGATTGCTGCATGAGGCCGTAAACATTACCAACATTTTTATTGACAAGGGCAATGTAGTAGTAAAAACCAAAGGAAAGATAGAAGAAAGGAATATGATAAACAGAACGCTCAATAATGCCATAGACAAAGAAATTCCTTTGGTTGTGCTGGTTGACAGGAGCAGCGCTTCTGCGTCAGAAATCGTATCGGGAGCCATACAGGATTTTGACAGGGGAGTCATTATTGGGCAGCGCACTTTTGGGAAAGGGCTGGTTCAGAATGTAGTTCCCCTGAGCTACAACACCCAGCTGAAGGTCACGGTAGCCAAATATTATATCCCCAGTGGCAGATGTATTCAGGCCATAGATTACGCCCACAGAAATGAAGATGGAAGCGTAGCCGCCATTCCCGATTCTCTCAAAGTTGCTTTCGAAACACGCAGCGGACGCACGGTATATGACGGAGGAGGCGTTGAACCCGACATTTATGTTGATCCACGGGTATTCAATAACATATCAATCGCTTTGCTTACCAATTTTCACATATTTGAATATGCAAATAATTTCTATCGCACACATAATGAAATTCCTCCCGCAGACCAGTTTGAGATAACTGATGATATTTATGCCGATTTTGTCCAATTCCTCGAAGGTAAAGAATACAACTATACAACAGAAAGTGAACATCTTTCGGCCATGCTCAAAAAAGCGGCAAAGGATGAAATGTATATAGACATTATTGCTCCCGAACTGGAAGCTATAAAAGAAAAAATCAACAAGTCTAAAAAAGATGACCTCACTGTTTTCAGGGAAGAGATTTCCTTCATCCTTAAAAATGAAATTGTGGGCAGGTATTACAAACAAAAAGGGCGTGTTATAGCCACACTGAGCGAAGACCCCGAAATAGCAGCAGCA
>SLPR01000433.1 GCA_007131895.1 Bacteroidales bacterium
GAAAACATCCCCTTACCTGAGCATCATCTTTTTCACCGATGAAAAATCGTTGCTTTCCATGCGATACAAGTACAATCCGGGTTCAAGATGCTGAGAATTTACCGTGACCGTATGTGTACCCCGGGAAAAGCGTTCCCTGACAATCTTTTCTCTTTCTCTGCCTGTGGCATCATAAAGTGTTATGCCTACTTCTGCGGTCTGTGGCAATGAAAAGGAGATGTGGGTTATACCATCGGCGGGGTTGGGATAGTTTTGAAACAGCTGGGGTTTTTCGGGAGTACTGCCTTTGTCGTCCGTACCCGTTCCTGTCGATTCAGTGGTAACCCTTATGTTGTCCAGGCGCAGCATGTCTCTTCTGCCATGATCCATATCCAGCTGTGTGCCTGTATAGTAATACTTCCAGCGCAGTTGCACATAATCCTGGTTATTTACCATCGGAGGAAGCACCACAGATTCAAAATGTTGCTCATGCCCTTGTGTTTCGGAGCGCATGTATTCAACAGGCTGGCCGTTTTCGTCGGTAACATCAACGAAGGGGCCACCGGGCCCGATTTTATATTGCAACCGGATAGCATACACCCTGGCATTGGGCATAAGAGTTCCTGCAGTCCAGGAAACAGATATTTCTTCATAACCCCGCGTATCTAAAGCCAGTACAGCAGCTCCCAAATCTCTGTCACGACCGGTATTAATAAAAGATATACCCTGATGTCCAAGGCCATTGATTCGGCTTCTTCCTGTGAGCATATATGGGAACCCTTCCAGGTGCTCATCATCGCTGTGATAATCTCCTTCAGGGATATGATAACGATGGGTCATAGGATCATCCAGCATAGGGTCACTTGTGGAAGATTGCAAAAACAGCATATAGGGAGGAAAACTTCCCCCGGGGTTATCTTCATCCCAGCGATTGAAAACATAATCTCCAAGTACCAAAGGGTAGGCAGGAGGGTTGAGTTCATCTCCAGGAAAACCCGGTGTAGGTTCAAAATTGGCAATCACGTTTCGGTCGTTTTCGGGAGTTATGCTCCGTACGGGGTTGCTGCCGCTTTCTGTGCCACTCCAGTGTGTGAAAACAAAGCCCTCTTTGGGTATGGCGGTTACTTTTACCGGTACTCCTTTAAAATAGACTCCCGACCATGAGGATGATATATCGGGTTCAATAGTATTGATTTTGATATGCCCCATATGGGTGTCATTGACAGAAAGGTGGATGTTGACCTGTCCTGAAAGATTAAAGAAACCCTGGATATGCTGCCTTTGGTATTGGGTTCGTTGCTGGCCAAAAGTGCGCATACGCTGCACATTCTCCTGCCATTCATTCATGTTTACCGGCCTGCGCCATCTGTCGATATGCTCCTGCATTTCGGGTTGAAGGGCGGTTTCAATGGAGTCAATTACCGAAACTACATTTTCAACTGAAAGGGTGGTGTTCAGCAAATCGGCAAACCGGTTGATGAAATCTGTTTGGAAGGTTTCATTTTGCAGCAGGTGGCGAAATAGAAAAGTTGCCCATGGTGGATTGGGCCATGACGGGCCGTTGGGCTCTGCGGCAAAGGCAAGGGTGTTGTGCGCTGCTCCCTGGTCAACTCCGGGCACATAAAAGAAATCCAGCCAGAAACCAAAATCAGTATCCAGTATATGCCAGCGCCATCTGCCATCCAGGCCGGCCGGCTCATGAGGCAGATAGTTGTCGGTAAACCTACGGAAGAAGTTGCTGTTATTGCCCGGCCAGTCTGTATTCATGACATATATTCCGGTTATCTGATTATCGATAAAGCTTTCGGGATCCATCAATGTCGTTACATGTGCATAATTTTCGGCATTGCTCATGTCGTTGTGATTGATAAATGACCTCATGCTGTTGTAGTGACTCACGCCGTCGGGGTTTCCGTATGCAAATCCTGAATTGTTTTCCACTACGGTCATTTCATGTTCCTCAAGCCCGTAATGGCTGAAAATGTAGTGATGGTCATAACGATCGCGGATATTGTGAATACCCCAGTATTCACCATTAAGAAATAAAATGGACGGGCGGTAGTATTGGGTTTCCACGTTTAAATCTCTGGCCAGGTACTGCATAAACCCGTCTCTGAATACACTCTGATCCCAGTCGTTGCCCGAATTGCGCAGTAAAAACCGTTTGTATTGATTGACAGGTTTTTCGGGAAAAAGCTGGTAATTGACCCAGCTATCCCCATAATCGTTTCTTGCATACATCCGTAAACTTTTGCGGGGACGGCTGCGGGTTGTTCCGCCATGAATGCGCACTCCCATATCCCCTGAAAAGGCAAGGGTGCCATTGCTTTCAAAGAAACTAAGATGGATGGGCCGTTCCCATTCGCGGCCACGCTGAAACATGTTGTTGTGATATCCGGGGATGTATATGCCTGTATCATTATCGAAGAAATTTTCCTCATCTGTGTTGATGAAAAAAACAGGAAGGGAATAGCGATTTGCACCCAGCAAGTCTATCAGGTAGGAATGTGTTGCTGCTTCTACTGTCAGGTAATTATCTTTTACTGCCATGGCTCTCACCACATTTGCTTTGAAAACCTCACCTGCAGGGGGTTGCCAGCCCTCGTAGTAGGGTGGGCCGGGATCGTTAATGTTATTGGTGGGAATCATGGAAATACCGTTGGGTGTTCCCTCGAGCGATTCAATAGAGATGGTGGATGTGTAAATCTGAGATTGAGTATCAGGGGTTGAACCATCTAAGGTATAGTAGATTGTTGTGTTCTCATCTTCAACAGATAATTCCAGATCGAAGGGATCTGCATAGAAACCACCCGGATGAGAAAAGACCGGAGGAGCAGTTACTCCGGCATATGCATGGGAAGTATTGCTTTGTCCCGGGGTAGGCTCAGCAAAGAAATGCCATTCTCCGATGGCATCGGGCTTTCTTCCGTAGCTGATATCAGTGGGAACAGGTGTGGGTGGTAGTTCATCCAGTCTCTGTCCACCGGGGTGAGTCAGTATTATTTCTTCACCCGAAGAACTGATGCTGAAATTGGTGTGCAAAGGTTGTCCGGGTGTTTTCCGGTCCTTGCCGGAGGCCCATACCAAAAGAAATCCTCCATTGGGAACGGTTACTTCGGGGAAAGTCCATCGAAAAGGGTTATCATAATTATCCGAAAGGCCATATCCCGAGAGATTTACCGCACTGCCTGAGGCATTGTAGATTTCAATCCAGTCTTCGTAGTCACCATCCTCGTCGGCAAGGGTAGTGGCATTGGAGGCCATCATTTCGTTGATTACAACGGTTTGAGAACAGGCAAGGCTTACTGCAAAAAGAAATAGGATTACTGACAGATATTGTTTAATAAACATGGGGGAAAATGGGTATTTTGATTATTTGTTGAAATACGCCGTAAAGATAAAGCAATGTCCGGTAAAAAACCAATCTGTAGGTTTTAAGCGCTGCAAATTGATTCGCATGGTGACAATACTTAATGTAGGTTAATTGGATATTAAAACACCCCGCAAAATTCGGCTGTGCCAAATATATTGGAGGTATTTCAACAAAAATAACTTTCAATTCCTGAAATTGATTATAATGATGTTATGTGAGGCAACATGATTTACATAATCAATTTCACCATCCAGGAAACGACAATGATAACCAGGTTGAGTATAAGTATCATTTTTATGTTATTTTTGCTTTTGGTATAAAATAAATTAACAGAATGGTGGATTGTGTTGCATTCGATTCTATCGATAAAAAATCAGAGAATCATGCTTAATTTTTAAATAAACATTATATACAAGAAGGTGTTGACAGGTTAAGAGAACTTAAATTTCTTTTTTTGAACACGCAGAAACATTTTGTATAAGATTAATAAACAGCATATTACAATTTTTTGACATAAATTGCGATTTCTTTTGTACAAAAAATAACTAAAAGCAGCCAAAACAAAGAGTTTTTTTTCTTGCTTATTATATAAAAAAAAGTACTTTTGCAAAA
>SLPR01000132.1 GCA_007131895.1 Bacteroidales bacterium
CATTTCGACCGGAGGGAGAAATCTAAATAGTTTAACTTAACAGTAATTTTTAGAAATAAAAAACTTCAAGCTGAAAAACAACCGGGGAATGCATGCATTTAGAAAAAAAATATCGGTAGTATTCTTTATCCTGTTATTTGCATCCGGTGGTGGGTTTTTGTTGGCAGAGCAAACTTCAAATGCAGAGGGTACGATAATAATTAACAGCCGTAACCTTACCTATTTTGAAGTCTTTCGGGAGATCAGCCGGCAAGCGGATTATTTTTTTATTTATGACAGCCAGCTCATAGAAAATGAAAAAAGGGCGAATGTCAAACGGGGAGAGCATACATTATCCGGTTTGCTTGATGAGCTCCTCAGGGACACCGGACTTACCTATCAATTTGTTGAGAAATATATCATACTCTATAAACCAGAGGAATCCCGGCATGCTCCTGAAGCTGAGAAAGCGGATCCTCTTCCTGAGTATTATCTGGTCAGTGGCCGGGTGATGGACGCCTCGTCGCGGGAGCCCTTGCCTTTTGCTACGGTTATCCAGAAAGGCCGGGGAAGGGGCACCTCAACCAATCTGGAAGGTTTTTTCAGCTATAAAGTACCTGCAGAATATTATGACGATACGCTCAGGATTTCCAGCATGGGATATTCTCCACGCAATTTACCCCTGCAATTGCTTACAGGGGGCACCATTGGTATCTATATGGAGATTGCACCGGTTTTTTTGCAGGAAGTATTGGTAGCTGGCTACGATCCGGGCAGCGTATTGCTTGATGCTTTGAGAAAAAAAGAGTTTCTGTATCCGGATTTTCCTGCAATGCATACCAGTTTTTACCGTGAAGGTGTGTTTAAAAAAGATGAGGTGATAAGGTATTCAGAAGCTGTTTTTAATATATATAAAGCTGCATACAAAGGCAATTTACATGATCAGGTTCACAGGCTCAAATCAAGAAATTATAACAACATCCACGCAGGTGATTCTCTTTTGCTGAAACTCAAAGCAGGTGTGATGGGAATTCTTGAGCTGGATGTAATGAAAAAGCCACCTTACTTCCTTAAACCTGAATACGTTACAGGTCTATACTTTTCTTCTGCCGGCTTTACCGTACACAATGAAAAACTGGTTTACAAAATTTCATTTGAAAGCGCAGGGAATACCGCGGATGATATTTACCAGGGCACTATTTACATTGACAAAGAAAGTATGGCCATTGTACAGGTAGATTTCAGCATAACAGATCAGTATTTACGAAAGAACCAGAACAATTTCCTTGTCCGCAAAAGCCGTCAGCACAATACCCGTATTCAAAGCATTGATTATTCGGTAAAGTACGATTACTACAATGGTAAATATCATATTATGCATGTAAGAGGCGACCTCAGTATGCAAATCAGAGAAAAAGGGAAATTGCGGGGCAATAATTATAATATCATTTTTGAAATGGCCACCATGAAAATAGAAACAAACGATGTAAAGAGATTCCGTCTTCGTGACAGGCTAAGGACACAATCCATCTTTTCAGATGAGAATTTTTCTTACGATGCCGATTTCTGGGATGATCTGAACTTTATAAGTCCTGAAAAAGAAATCCATGAATCCTTACAACGCATCAGTGCAAGGATAGAGAGCATTGAAGAGAAGTAATGGGGGTATTTTTCTATTGATAAATATCATCCCTATCCATTGTATCACTCTTTTGTTCTGAGGGTTGTTCATTTATCAGCAAAACCTGCCATGCGTCAACAGGTATCAGCCTCATTCTGGCAGGGCGCTGTTGTGTTGTTTGACGGGGTTGTTGTCTGTTGCGGTCTGAAATGTCAGGCCTTGTGGCTATACCACCTCCGCCGGGTTGTCCGGCCAGTTGTGCCTGATGCAACTGCGAAACAATGCCAATGCTGATGCGTTGCAACTCTTCAGCTGAAACTCCCATCTGATCAAAAGCAAATCGTATCTGGTATACCAGCTCATTGTTGTCATCCAAAAAAAGCCTCACTGCTTCTTCACTTGCAAACCTGGTGCCTTTGTTATCTGTAATTACGGCATCACGCATCCTGATGGCTTCTACCCATTGAGAAGGGTCAAATCTGAGCGCTGGCTGTAATGTGTCTGCAGATTGTCCGGCATTTTCTGCCGGGGCGGCTTCATGTCTTCTTAGCATCTCGGCCCGCGCTGCCGGAATAGTTACACCAAACTTTTGATTTTTCTTTGCCTCAGGATCAAAGAATACCGTCATTCCATTGATGATTACACTTCGTATGGTTATTGTATCGGAAGAACGTATCTCAAGCCAGATGCTGTCTGCATCATGAATACTTCTTGTTTTAATCCGGCTGTCGGGCAAAAAGCTAAATCCTTCAAGAGAGTCCGCTTTCATTACGTTCTGATCTTCAATGTGATAACTGCTCCTCACAGTGCCAGGGGTAACCATTTGGGATCTACAGGAATGGAAAGTAATCATTGCCACCAAAATGATGAGACCGGCCAGATTTTTTCTACTATTCATAGGTGATTACTTATTAGTGATTGGGGTATTTTTTTACAAAGGTAAAACTAAAATACAATATCAAATTGCATTCCACAGATGACTTATAAGCCATCCTTTACCAAATATTATGGATTAGGAGTTGTCATGCTTTAATTATGGTGGCCAATACTTCTGTCCACTGCTCAGAATCGTTAAGGCTTTGGGTCCAATTGAATGATTCGCCTCCATTCTCCAGGAAAATGTCCTGGTATTCCTCTCCAATTTCCACGATGGTTTCCAGGCAATCAGTAACAAATGACGGGCTTACTACCAGCAGGCTTTTTATTCCCTGCTCTGCTTTTTCTTTGATTGCCACATCGGCAAAGGGGCTAAGCCAGTTTTTGGAGAAACGGGACTGAAAGGCGGTGGAGTAGTTGTCAGGGTTTAAGTTCAACTGCTCTGCGATCATCCGTGTAGTGGCATAGCAGGAGGCATGATAACAGAAAGCGTTTTCTGGATTGATTTCGGAAGTGCAGTTGAAATAAGAGCAATCTTTGTTTTGATGGGTAGCATTCACATGACTTAAAGGAAGACTGTGATAACTGAAGATAATGTGCTGGTATTTCCCGGACTGCATTTCCTTTACTTTGTCTGTAAAGCATTGGATAAAGCCAGATTGATGATAGAACTGGCCCATTACTCTTACCTTCGGTATCACATTCCACTTTCTGATGCGACTCAAAGCCAGCTCAATAATGGATCCGGATGTGGATGAAGCATACTGTGGAAACAAAGGGAAAAGAATGATTTCTGTGAATTTCTTCTTTTCAGCCTCTGTTAAAACGTTTTTCAGTGACGGATTGCCATAGCGCATGGCAGTAATGATCTCGTATTCACTGCCCAGTCTTTGCTGAACTTTATCCCTCAGACTTTTTGAAATCCAAAGCAGGGGAGATCCCTTTTCGGTCCATACCTTTTGGTAAAGTTTGGCCGATTTGGGAGCCCTGAAAGGAACAATGATGCCATTTACCAGCATCTTGCGGGCAAGAAACGGCAAGGTAATCACCCTTCCGTCTCCCAGAAACTCGCTGAGGTATCTCCTTACTGCCGATACGGTCGGCTGGTCGGGAGTACCGGTGTTGATAAGAATAACTGCTTTTTTAGTCATTTTGCCTGTTGATTATCTGTTCTGCCAGCATCTTTCCCTGTTTTGCCCTGTCGGCCATACCAATGCCATCGCGCATATTACCTCCCAGCAGCAGTCCGGGGTATTGTTTTTCTATCATTTGGATGGTTTCAAATCGTACGCCGCTGCTCACCTCGTATTGTGGAATGGCATGATGGTAGCGGGTTATTTTAAACAAATCGGGGTTGAAGTCCGGCAATTGCATCAGGTCCGATATTTCCCGTTTTACTACCTCTTTGACTTGTTCGTCGGTAAGTTCACTGATTTTCTCGTTTCGTATGCCTCCCATGAAAACGGTAAGCAGCGCACCCTTTTCCGGGGCGCGGTTTTCAAAAAGGGTAGACATGAACAGTACCCCAAGAATATCCCTTTTTTCCCTGGAAGGGATTAACCCCCCAAACCCATCCAGCTCCATACCTTTCCAGTGGTTGAAGCCCAGTGTTACCTCAATGATTTTTGCGTATTTCAGGTTGGTGATTTTTTCCAGTTCGGATTTCTCAAGGAACGGGAAGCTATCACTCAGATCAAAGGTCCCCCCGGTAAAAATAACATGATGGGCAATAACCGTATGAGTGGTTCCTTCAGAGGTCCAGGAAACCTGAAAAAGCTCTCCTTCAGGTTGAACCGAAAGATCTGAAATGCTGAACAGGAATTTTTCCTTGCCCGCTTTTGTATAAAGCGCATGGGCAAGGTTGCTCAGCCCTCCTTTGGCAGAAAAAACCTTGCGGGTGATTTTCTTATCTGCTTCGGTCTTTTTCTGAAATTGTTTTTTGATGGCACCTCCGATGAAGCTGCCATAATCCTGCTCCAGGTTGTAGAGTTTGGGAAGGGCATATTTGGGAACCAGGATGTCGGGGTCTCCGGCGTATACGCCAATGATGAAAGGGTCAATGGCATAATCAAGAAAGCTCTGCCCCATGCGCCGTTTAACCAGACCCGAAAGGGTTTCGTGAGGGTCTTTGCCCCTGGAGCGAAAAGGCTCTCCCAGCAACCGGAACTTATCTTTCAGGGTGAAAAGGGGTGTTTTTATCCCGGCCATGATGCCCGAAGGCAAAGGCTCCCATTGCCCGTTTTTCAGGATGTATCTTTTTTGTGCAATTTCATTGGCAGTCTCCAGCTCACAAAGTCCCTGCAAATCTTCAAACATCTCCGCAATCTCACTGCTGCCAATAACTCCGGTGTTGGGGCCGGTTTCATAGACAAAGCCATTCTCTGTGTGGGTTTGAATTACCCCTCCGGGCTGAGGGTTACGATCCAGCACCATAAAATCAACACCTGCTTTGTTCAGGTAATGGGCAGCACTGAGACCCGTCAGTCCTGAGCCGATAAGGATTGTGTCTATGGATTCGGGTGTGTTCATGAGCATAGCTTAGTTGAGTCTTTATAAACGAAAGCAATCCTTATACTGTTTTGGAATATTGACCGCCATTTGATTCTGCAAGCAAAGGATCAAATTCCATGGCAATATTTCTTACCACCAGGAATCCGTTTTCTTTCAGCCGGAGCTGATTATTTTCCAGTTCCAGCAATCCATCATCCATAAAAGGTTTTAGTTTTATGGGGTCAAAACCTACTGTTTTTTTCAGTTCATCAGTGGAAATGTCAAAGCTTTCCGCCATCTCATCAAAATTCAAGAGGCCATTGCACATTATCTCATTGATAACAGTTCTTCTGATAGTATCAGTGGGAGTAAGTTCATAGCCTCGTTCGATGGCAAACCCGGAATTATTTATTGCATCGATATATCGTTGAGTGTCTTTTATGTTCTGATAGTAGCCACCCTGCAGCTGGCTGATGGAGGTGGCTCCGAAGCCGTAAACCTGCCCTGTGGTTTCGCGGGTGCAATATCCCTGGAAGTTGCGGTGAAGCTTATTGTTTTTCATGGCGATGGCAAGCTCATCTGCGGGTTTGGCGTAGTGGTCCATTCCAATGGCCACGTAACCGTTTTCTGTAAGGAGGTTGTACGCAGTTTCAAACATGGCAAGCTTGTCCTTTACTTCCGGCAGGCCTATTTCCTCCAATATCTTCTGGGCCGATTTCACCCAGGGAACATGGGCATAGGAGAAGGTTACAATCCTGTCGGGGGAGACATCAATGGCCTTGAGGATGGTTTCCCTGAAAGAATCAGGTGTTTGACCAGGTAAGCCATAAATCAGGTCCATGTTTACCCCATCCATACCACTGGATTTCATGTGGTTGATCAGCTTTTCAACGGGATAGAGAGAAGGTTTGCGGTTCACCAGTTTCAGTACCTCTTCATTAAAATCCTGTATGCCCAGGCTGAGCCTGTTGAATCCCATGGAAGCCAGCCGGTCGATGTGTTCGGGGTTGAGATAAGCCGGATTGCACTCCATGGCAATCTCTGCTTTAGGAGCAGAGGTAAAGGTTCTGAGCAGCATGTTCATGATTTTCTCCACATGCTTCAAATCGATGGAATTAGGTGTTCCTCCGCCCCAGTGAATCTGGGTGAGAGGCCGGGAGGTGTCCAGCAGTTCGGAAACTGCACTGATTTCTGTGGCCATCGCTTCCATATATTGCTCAATCAATGCATCATCAGGAAAACAGCTTGTATTGCATCCGCAAAAATGACATAGCTGCTTACAGAAGGGGACATGCAGGTATATGGAAATGTTTTCGGGTTGCTGCAGGTTGGACTGCACCACCATGGTCTTGTAGTTCTCTGCAGAAACACCGTCATGAAAAAAAGTAGCCGGGGGATAGCTGGTGTAGCGTGGCCCCGGCTTGTTATATTTTTGAAGTAGTGAGATATTCATAAAAATAAGGGAAATGATTTACAGTTAGGGTTGAAAGAAAATGCTCTGCAACCTTATGTAAAGTTAGTCAATTAATCCCAGTGCGTCTGCTTCACAAAGTCCACCACAAATTTTACATTTTCTACCGGTATGCCGGGCACAAGACCATGGCCCAGGTTGAAAATCCATTTGTCTTCCTGCTTGTGAAAAGGGACGTATTTATAAAGCTCTTTGCGAATGGTTTCCTTATCGGCAAATAACACCCTCGGGTCGAGATTGCCCTGCAGTCCCACATTTTTGTCCACCATCTTGCGTGCTGTGTAAAGATCTGTTTGCCAGTCAATACTCAGAAAATCGCAAATATCATGATTCATGTGCTGTATTCCTGTTCCGATTCCTTTGGGGAAAAAGATAAATGGGGTACCCGTTTCGCGCACTGCATCTGCGATCCTTTTCACGGAAGGCATAAACAGTTCGTTGTACCAGCTGAAAGGAAGACTTCCGGCATGGGTGTCGAAAAGCTGAAAAGCTGAAACCCCGCGTTTTATCTGTTCCTTAGCATATACAATGGTGAGATCGGTAACCGCTTCAGTGATTTTGCGGGTAAGGGCTTTTTCTTTGAAAAAGAACCTCTCTGCATCAGCGAAATTGGAGCGGGTTCCCAGCCCCTGAATCATAAACAACATCACTGTGAGGGGTGCACCGCAGAAGCCAACGAGGGGTGTTTTATTATCCGGTGTTTGCAAAATCCGGTCAATGGCCTTGTAAATGTATTCGAGTTTCTCCGGTTCAGGATTAAGCCTTTCCAACGGATGTTGGACATCCTTGAGGGGTTGCTCGAAAACAGGCCCCTGGTCAGTGAAGTCAAGGCCCATGCCCATGGCATAGGGGATGACCAGGATGTCGGAAAATAAAATAGCTGCGTCTACACCCAAATCGTCAATGGGCAAGAGGGTTACTTTGGCTGCCAGTTCCGGATCTTTCATCAATTGCCAGAAGGTATGTTTTTCCTTTAAAGCCTGATAGGAGGGGAGTACTCTGCCCGCCTGGCGCATAAACCACACGGGGGGTCTTTCGGTGTGGTTACCCTTGAGGGTTTCAAGAAATATATTTTGCATCAAATGGGTTCTTATCTGTATGGTATCGTTGGATAAATTGTTGTTTTAAAGCATCTTTAATGCCTGCAGGCTGGCTTCAATGGTTTTTTCAATCTCTTCATCTGTGATGCTTGCCGGTATAAATGCCGCTTCATACTGAGAAGGGGGCAAATAAATCCCTTGTTCAAGCATAGCTCTGAAATACTTTCCAAATTTTTCGGTATCAGAGGTGCTGGCATCATCAAAGGATTTAACCTGTTCACTTTCCGTGAAGAAAAGGGTAATCATTGAACCAACTCTGTTTATAACACCTTTGTGACCTGTTTGTTTCAGGTTTTCTCTTAATCCTGCTTCAAGTTTTGCTGATTTTGCTTCAAGGTTGTCGTGGAAGCCAGGGGTTTCATCAATGATTTTCAGGGTTGCCAGTCCGGCTGCCATGGCCAGCGGATTGCCCGAAAGGGTTCCAGCCTGGTAAATGGGTCCTGCCGGAGCAAGGTGTTCCATGATTTCTTTGGGTCCACCGTAAGCCCCCACCGGCAAGCCCCCGCCAATGATTTTTCCCAGGCAGGTAATATCGGGAGTAATGCCAAAATATTCCTGTGCACCTCCTTTTGCCAAACGGAATCCGGTCATTACTTCATCAAAAATCAACAGTGCGCCGTATTTCTGGGTCAATCCGCGAAGTCCTTCCAGGAATTCCTTGTCAGGAATCACCACACCCATATTTCCTACTACCGGTTCCAGGATAACGGCAGCAATATCACTACCATAGCTTTCAAACAGTTTTGCCACCCCTTCCAGGTCGTTGTATTTTGCTGTAAGGGTATCTTCGGCAGTTCCTTTGGTAACTCCCGGGCTGTCGGGCAATCCAAGGGTCAATGCACCGGAGCCGGCTTTGATAAGAAAACTGTCGGCATGTCCATGGTAGCAGCCCTCGAATTTAATAAATTTATCGCGCCCTGTGAAGCCTCTTGCCAGGCGCAGTGCACTCATGGTAGCTTCCGTACCGGAATTTACCATCCGCACAATATCCATGGAGGGTTTCATCTTTTTGATCATTTCAGCCATGTTGGTTTCTCCCACGGTGGGGGCTCCATAGCTGGTGCCTCTCTGCGCGGCATCTGTGATGGCTGCGATTACTCTGTCATCGGCATGACCCACAATCATGGGACCCCAGGAGGACACATAGTCGATATACTCGTTGCCATCAATGTCCCACATCCTTGAACCTTTGGCTTTGGCAATAAATACAGGGTTGCCGCCAACGCTGCGAAAAGCGCGTGCAGGGGAGTTTACTCCTCCCGGTATACTGTTTTTTGCTCTCTGAAATTCTTGTATGCTGTTGTTGTGATTCATAGTTTTTATAAAGGTTTGTTTTGTTGTTGATTTGGAAACAGAAGTTGATAATAATGTCATGATGGTTTCAATAGTGAAACAAAAACACAAACGATTATGACCTGGCGAATGTTGAAAAACGGTTGTAATGTTATGTCTTTTTTATATCCCAAATTTTCAGTCCACGCAAACTTAATAAAAATTGCACATACTCTGAATACGGTTTAAGGATAATCATAGCGTATTGATTATCTGGCATGGTTATCTTCAGGGGTATTCATGCTTGCCGAAACAGGGATTAAACTTTAAAAGGTTTTTTCACCTTTCAGCCACTGGGCAATCTCTTTAGCGTGATAGGTAAGGATAATATCAGCGCCAGCACGACGGATGGATTTGAGAATTTCCCTGGTAATTCGTTCACCGTCAATCCACCCCTTTTCTGCAGCGGCCTTTACCATGGAGAATTCTCCGCTCACATTATACGCGGCGATGGGGATGTTGTAAGTATCTTTGGCCCTGCGAATGATATCCAGGTACGAAAGAGCCGGTTTCACCATGATAATATCTGCCCCTTCTTCAATGTCCAGTTCTATTTCGCGCATGGCTTCGTTGCTGTTGGCAGGGTTCATCTGGTAAGTCTGGCGGTCGCCAAACTGGGGTGCACTTTCTGCAGCTTCGCGGAAAGGGCCATAAAAGGCCGATGCATATTTAGCAGAATAGGCCATGATGGGGATGTGGCTGAATCCGTTCTCGTCCAGCTCTTCCCTGATATAAACGATACGCCCGTCCATCATGTCGCTGGGCGCTACCATATTCACTCCTGCATGGGCAAAAGCAACAGCCTGGGCTGCCAGTGTTTTAAGGGTGAGATCATTGTCTACATCCTTGTTGACAATGGTGCCGCAATGGCCGTGAGAGGTGTATTCGCAATTGCACACATCGGCAATGACAAACATCTCTGGAATGGCTTTTTTAATGGCCCGAACAGCGGTGGGGATGATAGCTTGTTCGTGGGCTCCTATCATTCCCGTGTCATCTTTTGTTTCGGGAATACCAAATAGCAAAACCGAATGAATGCCAAGCTTGTGCAACTCCCTGCATTCTTCCACCAGCATATCCACAGAAAGCTGATAATTACCGGGCATGGAGCTGATGGGGTTTTTTATCTTCTCTCCCGGACAGGCAAACAAGGGCATTACCAGGTTGTCGAGAGACACGATGGTTTCATTTACCATGGCCCTGATGGCCGGGTTGGCACGCAATCTTCTTAAACGGGTGGATGGAAAGTACATGACTTGGCTATTTTTCGTGATATATGTTTCTTATCAAATGGAGTTAATGGGAATACAAACTTAGTAATTTAGCTGAAAGAGAATTTATTATCAGATATTTCCTTCAAAATGTTTTTCCAGAGCCATAGCCAGGTTTTCAGGGGAAGGTTGCGGTGCCGTTACCCAAACTTTGTATCCTGAATCCTCTATAGCTTTTCGGGTTGTATTGCCAATGGCTGCCGTGGGCAATTCACTGATGACACCAAACAACTCCTTAAATGCATAAACACCTGAAGGAGAAGTGAAAATGCACATATCCGTTTTACCTTGTCGGATCAAACCGGCTGTTTCTTCATCAGCTTCCTGCAAAAGTATTGTTTTATAGACGTTTATTCTTTTTACAAAAGCTTTCCCACTCAGGGTTTTTTCCAGGAAGTCGGGAGCTCTGTTTCCCAAAGCTAGTAAAATGTTGTCCTGTTTACTAATTGCCTTTTGGATGAGGTACTGAGCCATATCTTCTGCATCTTTTCCCGGGTTAATGAAATTGGCTTTGTATCCGTAATGGTTGAGGCATTCGGCAGTTCCCTGTCCTACAACTGCGATAGACATATGAGACGGGAGCAGGTAATTGCTTTGCAGGTTGTGCATATTTTCAAAAAAGCCTTTCACCCCTTTTTTGCTGGTAAAAATTATGAGTTGAAAGAGGTTAGGTTGCAGTAGTTCCCTCATTTGTGCGGGGGATAACCTTAAAGTTTTTGTTTCGATCATGGGAAGATGGTAAACCACAGCTCCTTTGTCTTCCAGCAGTCGAGTAAGGGTCTGACCCTGGTCTGCCGGTTGAGTAGTGATGATAACTTTTCCTTCCAGTGGTTTCAATTTTCTGCCGGTTAAAATCCTACTTATTTTGCTTTCTTATGTCCTCCAGTATACTTACCGAGCCCAGGCTGATAAAATATTCTGCCAGTTCGCTGGCCAGTTCAATACTTTGATTGGGGGGTCCAGAACGTTCTTCCTGAATGACCACGGTGGCATCCAAATTGGCAATAAAGCCTTTAATGCGGAAGTGATCAGGAGTAACCTGCGTAAAGCAACCGATAGGCACCTGGCATCCTCCTTCGAGCATGCGCAAAAAGGTCCTTTCTGCTGTTACAGCATGCAATGTGGGCTGATGAGTAATGGCTTTCAAAACATCAAGCACGCTTTGATCATTTTCACGGGCTTCCATGGCAATGGCACCCTGGCTTACTGCCGGGATAAAGGTTTCGGGTTCCAGGATTTCGGTTATCAGATGTCCCAGTTCCAGGCGTTGCAATCCTGCTGCAGCCATGATCATGGCAGTGCAATGGCCGTCCTGCATTTTTTGCAGACGTGTATTTACATTGCCACGTATGTCGACAATTTTCAGGTTGGGGTTTTGCCGTAGCAATTGTGCTCTTCGCCGCAGGCTGGAAGTGGCAATAACATCCGTATCGTCCAGTTCACCAAACTTCTTACCGGTTTGATGTACCAGGGCATCTCTGAACTCTCCTCTTTCCAGCACACCTGCAAGGGCAAGACCTTGCGGGAAGCGGGTAGGTAAATCCTTCAGACTGTGAACGGCCAGGTCAATGTTGCCGTTGATAAGCTCAACTTCCAGTTCTTTGGTAAAAAGACCCTTGTCGCCTATTTTTGACAAAGCGACATCAAGAATTTTATCTCCCTTGGTTTTGATGATTTTTATTTCGGCATTCAGATGGGGGTGCCTGTCTTTGATAGCATCTCTTACGCGGTAGGCCTGGTATAATGCCAGCTGGCTTCCGCGTGTTCCAATGATAATGGTATTATTGTCCATTTTTCTCGTTAAGTTCAAAAAGCCGGTTTACCACATTGATGTATTCACGCTGTTTTCCGTTTTCTGTAACGTGTTTCAGGTTGCGGATAAACAGGCGGGCATATTTGTTGGAAATATGGTCTGCATAGCGGGAAATCATCTCATTGTCGGTGATTCCGTTAATTTTCAGGAAACCTTCCAGTTCCCCGGCATTGATATCATGGATGTTCTTTTTAATATTGAGAATGGCAGGGGTAAGTTCCAGGGCACAAAGCCAATCGTTAAATTCATGTTTTACCAGTCGGATAATTTCCATGGCTTCAGCTACGGCCTCCTTGCGTTTGCTTTGGGTTTCTTTCACTATTTCCTGCAAATCGTCTACGGCAAACAGCTCAATGTTGGGCAATTCGGTGATTTTCGTGCTGATGTTGCGCGGAACAGACAAATCCATGTATAGCTGTTTTTCTTTGCGCTGATGTATGAAAGGCTCCAGCATCTCTTTGGTGATGATATGACTTTGTGCACCGGTGGCTACCATCACCACGTCGCTCTGAGGCAAAATTGCATCGATTTTTTCCATTTCAAAAGCCGTGACAGCATGCTTTTCTGCCATCTCAACGGCTTTATTGTAGGTGCGGTTGGTGATGAAAATGGAGGTGCATTCCTTTTTTACAAGGTTTACTGCCGCAAGTTCACCCATAACACCTGTTCCAATAAGCGTGATTGTTTTCTGCTGAATGTCAGGAACATGTTTGAAAAGTAACTCTACTGCAGCAGAACTTATGGATGCTGAGCCCTGATTGATAGCTGTTTCGGTACGCACCCGTTTGCCGGCCTCAAAGGCTTTGTTGAACATGCGGGTAAGGACCGAACTGCTCAGGTCATTGTCCAGACTGACTTTAAAACATCCTTTTACCTGGGTTACAATCTGGTCTTCGCCAAGTATAAGGGATTCCAGTCCGGAGACAACCCTGAAAAGATGCTCTGTAGCTTCATCCCCTTCAAAGCTGTAAAAGTATTTTCTTTCTTCAGCAGGACTCTTTTTGAAAAATTCCAGGTTCCGGAATATGGCGTCATAGGCTTTGTCAGAGCAACACTTTTTGTAATGAAAATACACCTCAATCCGGTTGCAGGTTGACAATACTACCGAACCAATCAAATCAGGATCAATCTGTAATTGTTGTAAAAAAAGGAGGTTGCTCTCTTCGGTAAATGAATATTTTTCCCTGATTTCTAAGGGTGCTGATTTATAACTGATACCAATAAGTCCTATCATGTAATTCGGATAAAAAAGCTAATAAGTATTGTTTTACCTAATAATCAAGAGGTTAATAAGATGGTTTTCGCCTTTGATGATTGTATTTCCCTTTAAAATAAATGGTTTGGGCTATACACGCAACGAAGATAAGCATAATTTTTTTTGATGGAAAAGCAAAATCCTGAATTTATACAGATTAGAATGATTTTAAATAAAGTGGGGTGCTTTGGTTTGTTGAAATATCAGGTGAGCCTTTGTCTTTAATTTTGTATTTTAGAGGGTTGGAATCGTTCACAGAAAAAAGACGTATACCATCGTAGCCGATCTCCTGTTTATGGAAGGTATCAGTGAAGCTCATTAATAAAACACTTTACATTATGATGACAATTAAAGTTATTTTCAAAGCAATAATCAGTGCCGTTATTTTAGCCTGCTTTGTCTCATGCGGTCAGCAAGCGGACCAAACAAAAGAGGATCATATAAAAGAGGGTACGCTTATCGTTGCAAGCAAGAGTGGCAATGATGTGTACTTTATTGATCGGCAAAGTGGGGAAACCCTTGCAGTGCTTCCAACAGGTCTTGAACCTCATGAGGTAGAAGTATCTGATGATGGCCGTATAGCTGTGGTGTGCAATTACGGAAACCGGGAAAACCCGGGGAATACTTTAAGTGTATACGATGTGCAACAAGCGCGCAAAAGCAAAACCATTGATTTGGGTGAACATACCCGCCCTCATGGAATGTATTGGATCGCCGGAACCAATCAGCTGCTTGTTACAACGGAGGGTTCAAAAAACCTTTTGGTTGTGGATGTTCAGGAAGGAGCAATTGTTAAGGCTATGTACACCGGCGAAGAAGTTTCACACATGGTAGCAGCTACACCAGATTTTTCAAAAGCATTTGTACCCAGTATCCGCACGGGCAATGTGGCCGTTTTTGACCTTCAAACCGGGGAAATGATAGCACAGCTCTACAGTGGCAAAGGTGCTGAAGGTATTGATGTTTCTCCCGATGGAAGTGAGGTATGGATTACCAACCGGGATGAAAACACCATTACTGTTTTTGATACACAATCACTGGAAAAGCTGGCAAAAATTGATTGCGGAGATTTTCCCATACGTGCAAAATTTACCCCTGATGGTACCCGCTTTCTGGTGAGCAATGCACGCTCAGGAACTATTGCGGTTTTTGATACCCGGCAAAGAGTCTTACTTGCTGAGATAAAACTTACCCCTCCGGTTCCTGCGGATACTGATGCAGAAAGATATTTTGCTGATTTTCAAGGGACTTCTATTCCCATCGGACTGGTTGTACCAGACAACCGCTTTGCATATGTAGCCAATACCAGGTCGGATGTAGTTTCAGCAATTGACCTGGAAAAATTTGAAATCATTGATCACTTTCAGGCTGGCAATGAACCTGACGGGATTAATTTTTCTCATTTAAAACCTTTGG
>SLPR01000102.1 GCA_007131895.1 Bacteroidales bacterium
AGAATGATAAATGGGACAAACCCAAGGAAATTGTAATTCTGTTCGCTGAACATCAGATCACGCATGACACCTGAAATACTGTAAGGTCCTGACAAATGGGATGCAGCAGTCACTTCAAACTCCCCCTGAAGATCGGCTTCCATTTTCCAGTGGGTACTCATGGAAGCATGGCCACCCTGGGAATAACCCGTTAGAAAGAGGTTCTCATTAACGGCTGTATTCCCTTCATCTGCCCATTCCCGAAAAGCCCTGATCATATCAACCGAAGCAGAGGCCTGGGTTTCGCGATGTACATAGGGGTGAAACCCGCGCGACTCCCCCATTCCCAGGTAATCGGGCGCCAGCACAGCATAGCCATACCCGCCAAACAATGCATAAGCCTCATAATCCAGATTAAGCGAGGAAGGGACAAAGTGGGGCGCATTGCTTGTGCCGTGATGATATACCACAAGGGAGTGCTCGGAGGCATTGTTACCGGGCAGTACAATCAACCCCGAAGCAATATCAGGCATTCCATCCGAGCCGGTTGTATGGTAAGTCATTTTGTAAAATTGCACTCCATTGAGCACCGGGTATTGAAGCTGTGATTCCAGATTTTGTTTTGACACGTTTTGAATATGTTCAACCTGGTGCAGGTATTGTGCGGTGGCGGTTTGCGCAGCCAGCAAAAACAGCGTAAAAATCAGGGTATGAAGTAATTTCATAAATCAGAGGGTTTGAGGTTTGCAATTCACAAAACTTATAACGATAAAACCCATATAATTGTTGTCAAAAAAAGCAAAGTCATACAGGGGCTGTAAAAATGGGTCTGTATTTGGGCTTAGTATTGTCATGGCTCGGTTCAGCTGCAAAGTCCGGTGGCGACTTTTTTGCTCGTCTCCGGACCAAAAAGCGAAGCAATGCCTTTGCCCGGACGGGAACTTAGAGTCCCGACCGGGCAGGAACAACGTTCATCTGGTGGCGACCTTCTTTTTTACCAGATACTAATGAAAAATATGTAACATTGTACCACCAATTCCAACAAAAACAATTCCCGCTCATGATTATCGAACAAACCCTCGACATACTCAAATCCAGACACCAATCCAGGATAGAAAACCTTACCCTGATGAAAGTCCGCCTGGGGATGCACCTTTCGGCGGTTCAGCTTTCTGACGGCAGCTGCGGTGTGGCGGGCAATGCGCCGGGCAATGGTCAGCATGCTCCCCGCAAAAAAGAAAGGGATTTTGGCGATTTCACCCCCAACCAGATCCGGGGCCGCAAGGTGCTGGACCTGCTGGAAACACCCAAACAAGGGCCCATCATCGATACCCTGAAAATTGCCGTGTTGAATGCCATTTCCACCGCCCTCCTTGCCGAGGCAGACTATACCGTGATTGAGGACAAGGACCCCATTGAACTGCTGGACCTGACGCAAAAAAGGAAGATTACCATGGTGGGCGCTTTTCAGTCTTACATCCGAAATCTTTCTGCTGCCGGACACCAACTGCAGGTACTTGAAATGAATGCTGATTCCATGGGCGAGGATCTGCAAAAATATTATGTCCCGGCCCATGAATACCCCTCTGTAATTCCTGACTCAGACGTGGTGATCATCACTGGTCTTACGCTGGTCAACCAGACCATCGACGGACTGCTGAGCCATATCACCCCGGGTACTGAGGTGGTGGTTTCGGGCCCCTCGGCCAATATCCTTCCCGAAGTCTTGTTCTCCAACGGAGTCACCATCATCGGTGCCACCCGCATCACCGACCCCGAAATACTTTTCAGCACCGTTGGTGAAGGAGGTTCAGGGTATCATCTTTTCAGGTATGGTGCGAGGAAGATTTGTGTGGTAAGGGGATAGTTCGTCATTTTTATTCAGGAAATATTTCAGCATTCCCTCTCTTTACCCCTGTTTACACACATCGATCACCGGCAAGCGGATTTCCACTATCACTCCCTTTATGATGCCGTTGCGCTGGCGGTTGGAGATGGATACTCCGTATTTCGCCTCATCACTTCCGTTGTAGGACTGGGTGAAATAACGGATGCGTTCGGTGGTATTTTTTATCCCTTTGGATGTGTGCGAATGACCGAATTGCCTGAGATTCGAATCGTTTTCCAGGCCTTTGCCGTTATCGCACACCTGGATTTGGAGTTCGGTGCCTTTTTGTTGAAAACTGATGCACAGTTTCCGGTCCGATTTTTTCGGAGCAAGACCATGTTTCAGGGCATTTTCCACGAAGGGCTGAATAATCATGGGGGGAATTCTCAGGTTGCTGGTGTCTATCCCTTTGCCAACGATTATTTTACAATGGACCGAATTTCCCAGCCGCAAATCTTCCAGTTTAACATAGCGTTGCAGGTAATCAATTTCCTGCCACAGGAAAATAGTTTCCTCTGAGATATTCTCCATGGTTTGGCGGATAAGCATGGAAAAGTCGTTCAGGTATTCCAGTGATGAGTCCATGTCGTTGTCGAGCATGTAATATTGGATAGAGCTAAGCACATTGAATACAAAGTGCGGATTCATTTGGGCCTGCACTGCCTGTATACGTATGCTGTTGAGCCTTTTTTCATGTTCCAGTTTTACCTGTTCCAGTTTTTTCACCCTGAGTATACGCATGCGCGCCACGTAAAAAATGATAAGCAGGACCATCACCACGATTGTGGTATAGAAGTACCATGTTTGCCACCAGGGGGGCAATATCCGAAACGGGTAGGAAAGGGGTGTAATGTCATTCTGCAATAGCGTGTTTACAGCCTCCACGTGCAAAATGTATCTCCCGGGCGGTAAATTGGTAAAGCTTACTTCATTGAGATTGCTATAAATTGAGGGCTCGAGACTAAGTCCCTGAAGGTAGTGAGAATAGACTACTTTTTCCGGATTGAGCAGGTTATCAGTAGTGTATCTAAAGGTAAGATTGTTTTGTTTATGCCCCAGAGTTACCTTGTCCATGGGCACGTTTCGCCAGATGTTGGCTTGAGTGATGGTATCCCATCTCACCTCATTAAAATTGATATTAATTCCGGCGAGTTCAACTTTCGCATTGGGTGCTGGTTTGGCCAGTAATCTTTTGGGGTCAATGCGTATCAGGTTATCAGTCCCACCCAGCCAGATAATGCCGTTTTCATCCTCAACAGCACTTCTGACAAGATAATCCAGATAGCCTTCACTTTCATTGATATGATGAATTCTGGCGTGTCCTTCCCGGTAAAGTTCATCCAGGTCAATGATATTCAGCCCCATGTTGGTGCCCATCCAAAGCCGGTTTTCCTTGTCATTCAACAGCCAGAAAACTTCGTTACCCACAATTCCATTGTTGTGGTCCAGTTCATATTTTATTGTAAGGGTATCGCTGCCTTTTAGTATCAACACCCTGCCATCATGAGTGCCTGTAATAAGGTTGTTCTGGCGATCTGTGCAAAGTGTGCTCAGGTTTTTGGGCAGTTCGGGCTGCTCATTCCCATACCATCTGAATTCACCTGCATCGTAACGATACAGTCCATATGTAAAACTGCTGAACCATATCTCTTTGCCTCTTTGCAGGATGCGATTTATATCAGCAGGATACTGGATTTGATAGTCAAAATAACGATACCTGTCCGATGCGAAAATATTTTCCGCAATTCTGAAAAAAAACCATGAACCCGAAAAGGCCTGCCCATCCGGGAAGACGAAAAAATTCTCTGAAAATCTTTTCCCCAGGTTGAACCTGGAAAATTCAGCGCTACCCCCTGAGGATCTGAACAGACCATTGACTGAGCCTACCCAGAGGTTCTGTTCCTTGTCCTCATAAATTGACAGGAATTTCCCGGGGGAATGTATGACCAACGAATCGGTCCGATGTCCGGGGTGCATTTTTCGTTGCTTAAAATAATTTTCATCCAACACTCTGAATCCGTCTGCTGAATTGCCAAAAATTACCCGATCTTCCGCAGTTGCCCATATGTTTCCATTAAAAATTGCCATATCATAGATATTGAGCATGTTGGTATCAAAAGCGGAAGCGGGGTATCGGCCAATGCCATTGTCAAAAAGTTTAAAATACCCCGCTCCGTCGATACCAACCAAAATGGCATCAGAGACCGGGTCGATGAAAATTCCCCATACCAATGATGCCTCAATACCCCAGTCCGGGCCCACCCGGTTTATCGTTTTACCATTGTAGGTGAAAATTCCTCCGGGTTCGTTCATATCATGGTAGCTCCAGACGGCAATCCACAAAAGGCCGTTTTTATCTTCTTTGATGTCAAATACCTGCCCCATATCATGAAAATCCCTCACTCCTTCCTGGCTGATTATGCGCAGCCCGCTTTTGGATAGTCCTATGAGCGTGTCTCCACGGGATGAAATGAAGCTGGCTGAGCTGGATGCAACATTCAAAGGAGAGCTCTCAGGCAATGGTTTAACTTGTTTGGTAAGAGGATTGAAGTGAAAGGCTCCATTGGAGAAGGTATGAAAAATGATCCCATCGTGGTTTTCAATGAAACTCATTACCAGGAATCGATTATAGCTGATATCATCTGGCACAAAGGAGAATATTTCTCCTTCTGCAATGTAGTTGAATCCATATTGGGTGCCCACCAGAAGGCCGTTGAACCGCTCAGAATATTTCAGCACCCTGACTTCATTACTGGAAAGCCGGGGTGAAGTGATAAAAGTAAATTCGCGTCCATCATATTTCACCAATCCCCCACCAAATGTTCCCATCCACAGATTCCCCATGGGATCCTCCTCAATGGCCCATATTTTTTGACTTTCAAGGGAAGCTGGCAAAGCAAATCTGCGGATTTTCCCCCCATCATAGGTGGAAAGGCCTGCATCGGTTCCCACCCAGAGAATATCGCGTGAATCTTTGAAAAAGGTCCGCACCCTGTTGCTGGGCAAGCCGTCTCTGAGGGTATAATGCACCGAATGGTATTGCTGTGATGCTGCCTGAAAAACCATAGACAACCACAAACAAAGCAAAATTATCTTTTTCAGTTGGTAATTACTCATTTTTAAGCAATGCAATAATATCCTTTGCTTTTCCGCCTGCCACAGGCAATAGCAGGCCGTTTTCAAGAATAACCCCCGGCCCGCCGGCCCGGCTATACGATTTTATATAGTTCACATTTACCAGAAAGGATTTGTGGATGCGCATAAACAGCTTTTCCGGCAGCAGCTCTTCTACCACTTTCAGTGTTTTGGAAACCACGATGGATTCATTGAGACTGGTATGTATTGTCGTATAGGTATTTTCGGCCTGACAATACACAATGTTGTTTACCTTGACAAACTCTAAGCCCGTCTGCGTAGGGAAGGCAATTTTGGAAACCGCTTCAGATCCATTGTTAAGATTGGCAATCAGAGTCTCGAGTTGAAAGTGAAACCTGGAATTGTTTTCCTGTTTTTCGATTTTTTTTATCAGTTCAAACAGCTCTAAATGATTGATGGGTTTTAATAGGTAATCCAGGGCAGAATGCTTGATGGCATTGATGGCATATTCTTTATGTGCTGTAGTGATCACCACCTTAAAATCAGGACGATGATAATGTTTAAACAGCTCAAAACCGTTTTCATCGGGCATTTCCACATCCAGAAAAACCAGGTTGGGTTGGTGTATATTGATCTGTGCTACCGCTTCTTTTACCGAATAAGAAACAAAGACCACCCGGATGTTTTTGGATAGATACTTCTCAATGATTTTTTTTAACCCTTCTGCTACCTTAGGTTCGTCATCAATGATTCCTGCTGTTATCATAGTTTTAAATTAAATTCCGGGCATAAAGATAGGTCTTTTGATTAAAAATCATCAAAAGATCGGACATTCTGAAGATGTTTGACCTAACTTTTACAGGAATCGTAATCCGGGCTTCAGGGTTTATCTTCTATCTCCTCAAGCCTCAATTGTAGTCCTTCCCATTCTGACTCCCGGGTTTGGAGTTCGGTTTTGAGAGAGGTGTAGCTTTTAAAAAACTCGTCGTTGTTGAAGCCGGCGGGATGGTCTCCGGGGTTGGAGATAATGAGTTCGCCCTTTTTGATTTCTTCCTCCAGCTCAGCCATGCGTTTTTCGCAACGGGCAATCTGGTTCTGGATTTTGCGCAATTCCTTTTCCTGTTCTTTTCTGCGCTCCCATTGCAGCTTGTTGTCGGAGCTGTTGCTGCCCTGAGATGAGGAGGATGCTTTGCGGGCCAGCTCAAGGTCGGAAAGGTGCTGGATGTTTCGGCTTTCGATAAAATCGTAAATATCGCCCAGGAACTCCTTGATCTTTCGGTTTTTAAATTCGAATACACGGGTACTGAGTCCCTGCAGGAAATCGCGGTCGTGGCTTACGAGGATAATGGTGCCTTCAAACTGCAGCAAGGCACTCTTGAGGATATCTTTCGATCTCATATCCAGGTGGTTGGTAGGCTCATCGAGCACCAGCAGGTTTACGGGTGAGAGCAATAGCTTGGCAATGGCAAGCCTGGACTTTTCACCCCCTGAAAGGACCTTTACTTTTTTGTCAATATCTTCTCCCTGAAAGAGAAAACCTCCTAAAATATTGCGAATCTTAGGTCTGACATCGCCCACGGCCACATCGTCGAGGGTTTCGAAAACAGTTTTCTCACCGTCCAGCATTTCGGTCTGGTTCTGGGCATAGTAACCAAGCACAACATTGTGCCCCAACTTCAGGGTGCCGGTATGTTCCAGCTCGCCGATAATGATGCGCGAAAGGGTGGTTTTCCCCTCACCGTTACGGCCTACAAAGGCAAGCTTCTCTCCCCTGCTCACCGAGAACTCAAGATCATTAAGCACCGTTTTTTCGCCATACTTTTTGCCAATATTTTCGGCTTCGATAACGATTTTCCCGGAAGGGGGTGCCTGGTTAAAACGAAAGTGGATGCCCGACATGTCGATGTTGTCCACCTCTACCCTGTCCATTTTTTCCAGCAGTTTCACACGCGACTGCACCTGCTTGGCCTTGGTAGACTTGGCACGAAAGCGGGTAATGAAACGTTCTATCTGGGCAATTTCTTTCTGCTGGTTGGTAAACTGTGCCATTTCCTGTTCCAGCCGCTCCTCACGCAGCACCTCATAGTTGGAATAGTTGGCTTTGTAATCGTAAATCTTTCCGTTGGAGATTTCCACGGTGCGTTTGGAGATGTTGTCCAGAAACGCCCGGTCGTGCGAAATCAGCACTACTGCCCCGGAGTAATCCTGCAGAAAGCTTTCCAGCCATTGTATGGATTCAATGTCGAGGTGGTTGGTAGGCTCATCCAGCAGGAGCAGGTCGGGATTTTGCAGAAGTATTTTGGCCAGCTCCACGCGCATTTGCCAGCCACCGCTGAACTCCGACATGGATCGTTTAAAATCCTTGTGTTCAAAGCCCAGCCCCAGCAAAACCTTCTCGGCACGTGCCTGTTGGGTAACGCCTCCAATCAATGCAAACCGCTCATTGGCCCAGGCCAGCTTCTCAGCCAGTTTTTGATAGGATTCTGATTCATAATCCTCTCTTTCGGTAATCTCGCGGGTGTATTTTTCTATTCGTTCTTCCAGTTCATTGGCTTCCGAAAAGGCCATAAACGTTTCATCGATAACCGTTTTGGTGCTGCGCAGCTTCATCTCCTGCGGCAGGTACCCCACCGAGGCAGCCGTTGGAATAACAACCTGCCCTGATTCGGGCTCCATTTGACGGGTGATGATGCGCATCATGGTGGTTTTGCCGGCACCGTTCTTACCTACCAGCCCCACACGATCGCGTTTGTTGATGATGAAGGATACTTCTTCAAACAAAAATTCACCGTTGAACTGTACTGATAGGTTATTGATGGAAAACATGGGGGATGTATTGAATTGTTAGATTGTTGAATTGTTGGATTGTTTATTTTCTATTGTCTTGTCTCTGCTTTGTATTTTCTGCCCTTGCGCTGTCATTAGCATTATGCAGTTAATTCGGCTTATATTCGCAGCGCAATCTTCATTTTGCAATCTGATAAAATCACTTAGGTTAATGGAATAAAAAATAAGGTTTTTTTATCCGGATGCTTCCAGTTCCTGCGGAAGCTGGAAGATCCTGCGACCATAAAAACTCTCTCGTCTTTTGTCTCGTTTCACTTTTCACTTTTCACTTTCAAAGCAAGCCCCAACTCCTCCAGCTGCTTCGAATCTACCTGTGAAGGGCTGTCGATCATCACATCGCGACCAGAGTTGTTTTTGGGAAAAGCGATATAATCGCGAATGGATTCTGAGCCTCCAAAGAGCGAGCACCAGCGGTCGAAACCAAAGGCTACACCACCATGCGGGGGTGCGCCATACTGGAAAGCATCCATCAGGAAGCCGAACTGTGCTTTGGCCTCTTCGTTTGTAAATCCGAGCACTTCGAACATTCTGGCCTGCTGATCTTTGTCAAAAATACGGATGGAGCCACCACCAATCTCAACCCCATTGATAACCATATCGTAGGCATTGGCACGTACCTTTCCGGGGTCGGTGGCAAGCAGTTCAAAGTCTTCCTGCAGCGGCGAGGTAAAGGGGTGATGCATGGCATAGAAGCGTTGCGATTCCTCATCCCATTCCAGCAGCGGGAAGTCAACTACCCACAGGCATGAGAATGTGCTGGGATCGCGAAGTTCGAGTCGTTTTCCCATCTCCAGGCGCAATTCGCCCATGGCCTTGCGGGTAGGGTTGGTTTTGCCTGCCAGAATGAGCAACAAATCTCCGGGTTTGGCGTCCATGGCGTCGGCCCAGGTTTTCAGTTGCTCCTGGTTAAAGAATTTATCGATACTGGATTTGAAACTGCCGTCAGGATTGCACTTAACATACACCAGGCCGGTGGCACCAATCTGGGGGCGTTTCACCCATTCGGTAAGTGCATCCAGCTGTTTACGGGTATATTCGGCACAGCCGGGTGCATTGATACCCACCACCAGCTCTGCATCGTCAAACACTTTGAACCCTTTGTTTTGAGCCAGTTCGTTGAGTTCCACGAAACGCATCCCGAAGCGGGTATCGGGTTTGTCGCTGCCGTAAAATTTCATGGCATCGGCATAGTCCATACGGTCGAAGGTGATGTTGTCGATTCCTTTCACTGCCTTGAAAAGGTGGCGTGCCAGTCCTTCGAAGGTTTCCAGCACATCGTCGCGGGTAACGAACGACATTTCGCAATCGATCTGGGTGAATTCGGGCTGGCGGTCGGCACGCAAATCTTCATCGCGGAAGCACTTCACAATCTGGAAGTAACGGTCAAGGCCGGCAATCATCAGCAACTGCTTGAAAGTTTGCGGCGATTGCGGCAGCGCGTAAAACTGTCCGGCATTCATGCGCGATGGCACCAGAAAGTCGCGGGCACCCTCTGGGGTAGATTTGATGAGAACCGGGGTTTCCACCTCAATAAACTTGAACTCATTGAGATAATTTCTTGTTTCGATGGCCATTTTATGGCGCAGCTCCAGGTTTTTGCGGACGCTGTTGCGGCGGATGTCCAGGTAGCGGTATTTCATGCGCAGATCATCTCCCCCATCGGTTTCTTCCTCGATGGTAAAAGGTGGTGTAACAGATTTGTTGAGCACTTTGAGCTCCTGCACCAGTATTTCTATTTCACCCGTAGGATTCTTCTTGTTCTTGCTGCTGCGTTCGATGACCTGCCCGGTGGCGCTGATAACAAATTCGCGTCCCAGACCATTTGCCTGCTCGCTCAATGCAGCATGGGTCTCCATATTGAAAGCCAGTTGGGTAATACCATAGCGGTCGCGCAAATCTACAAAGGTCATTCCGCCCAAATCGCGTGAACGTTGCACCCAACCACAAAGGGTCACTTCTTTCCCGGTATCGGTGATTCTCAACTCACCGCATGTATGTGATCTCATCATCTTTTTTACGTGTTTTTTTAAGGCGCAAAGGTAGTAAAAATAAGGTTATGATTGAGAAAGAGGCTGAGTGATGGCGTATTGCAGGGAAGTGGGTTCCCGTCAGGCATTTAGAGATTGTTGAATATTTTCAAATTTATCCACAATCATCCTGCGTTCGGGGTAAAAAAAGAATTTGAGATTCAACATCTTTTGTTTGTGCTCCAGCGTCAAAACAATCTGCATTTTTTGAATTTCAACAGAACGAATATCTTCAATCCTAATGGTTTCTATCTCTTTTCGCCGGGGCAACCACCAGCGGATGATCTCATCGTCCCATTCCACAAAATACTTTTCATTACCAATGCTGTACAAACCTACGCCCCATGCCACCACCCCCTGAAAAGCAAGAGCAATGTAATTGCCGGTAAACCAGGTAACTTTTCCTTGTTCAACAAACCATGTGGAATAGACAAACAGACCTGTTCCCAGAAAGAACAATACAGCTCCCAGGCCTATAAAAAACCTGATGGCAGTTTTGTTGTTCTTGTAAACCTTGATGTAGTTCATGATGGGAGATTATTATTGGACCTTAATTATCAAAGCAAAAATACAAACAATGCCAATATAATCTTACATTGATATGATTTATGATTGAAACCCGAATAACCTCCTGATAACAAGTTGTTTTACCACCATTTGCCAAATCTGTCACTGGAAACTTACAGAGAGGCCTTTTTCATAAAGAAACCCCACGAAAACGTAGTCTCGCGGGGTCCTGCCAAAAACATGTGCATCGCGGCACATTATCTTAAAGTCGTTATTACAAAGTCTTTTCTCAGAACAGGGAAAGGGCTATTTCAACCGATGCCTGTTTGAGTGAGGGGTTGAAGCCCATGGTGCCGGTTACCGGCAGGGTGTAACTTCCCAGGGTAACCGGGCGGCTAACCCTGAGCCCTATATTGACCAGATCAAAGGCATTGGCGCCATAGAGCGAATTGTCATCTTCACTTTTGAGGGCAAATCCTACAGCAGCATATGGCGAAACAACATAGGTTTCACGTACGAAAGGAAATGTAGCTTCAAGGTAACTGGAATACCGGTTATCTCCCTTGGAATCGCGGTCATTGCCATAAATAACGGTGGCAAACATTAACCGAAGGGGGATATCATCTGTAAAATCCCAGGCGATGGAGAGATCGGTGATGTGGTTGGTTTCATCGGGCTTGAAATTGAAATAGTCCGCATCGGGAGCACCGGTAAAATTAAAAATGTCGAGCAGGGTAATATTGAAATTGCCTTTGGTATAGCTGACAATCTGCGATACCTCTTTGTAGTGGCCATCAACCGACAAGCCACCCCAGGCAAATAGGGCGAATCCCTTGTTATAATACCCCACCATGGGAGCGGTTACAAATCCGTCACTTACCCGAAGGCCCCTCCAGTAGTGCATGTTTTTAACGTCCATGCTCACGTTGAACTGCCCCTGGGCCCATAGCGCCGTTGAGAAGATGATCATGGCCATCGTAGCCAAATGTATTTTCAAAATCTTATTCATTGATGTCAGGTTTTCCTTTAATCGTTAATTCAAAACATTGAATAGTCCTGCCGCAAGCAATGCGCCGATTGCAGGCCCCAGAACAGGCACCCATGCATAATGCCAGCCACTGCTCCCTTTTCCTTTGATGGGCAGGATAAAATGCGCGATTCGTGGCCCCAGGTCTCGGGCAGGATTGATGGCATAACCGGTAGGCCCACCCAGCGACATACCAATACCCACCACCAGTAAGGCTACGGGCAATGCACCCAGCGAACCCAGCCCAATGACAGCATCTTCTACGGTGGCCGCCTCAAGGGAGGGACCTGCAATGTGAAAAATCACATATATCAGAATGAAGGTCCCTGTGATTTCAGATACCATATTGTAAAACTTATGGGGAATAGCCGGCATGGTGGAAAAAATGGCCAGTTTGCCGTCCGGGTTATCTGTGGCATCAAAATGGGTTTTGAAGACCAGATATACAATACATCCTCCGATAAAGCCACCCAGAATCTGGGCCAGAACATACCCCGGCACACTGGCCCAGGGGAATAAACCGGCAGCTGCCAGCCCAACAGATACAGCAGGGTTGATGTGCGCACCAGAATGGTCGCCGGCCACAATCACAGCTATAAATACACCCAGGCCCCAGCCAAAGGTTATATTTACCCATCCGGCTCCTTCTGCCTTGGATTTTTTCAGAATACTGTTGGCCACAACCCCACCACCCATGATGATGAGAATAGCTGTGCCGATAACTTCGTAAATTAATACATTGTCCATGAGAGTTTTTTTGAAAGGTTGATAGTTTTTTTTGAAAGGCTTTTTTTGAAAAATAAGGATGTAGCATACCCGGCAGAGCTATAAAAAGATTGTTTTGCTCTGATTGTCAACAGATATTTTAAATCAGCGGATTCCTTTTCAGGAGTTAAAAATCTGTCTGATATGCTACTATCAAGAATCAGATAATGTTTATTCTTTGGTCCAGGATTTGGCACGGTTAACTGCATCGGCCCACTTTGTCTTACGTGCCTTTGTCTCTTCATCTGAAAGGGAAGGTTCGAAACTCTTATCGAGTTGCCATTGTTGTTTAATTTCATCGAGGCTTTCCCAGAATCCGGTAGCCAAACCAGCCAGGTATGCGGCACCCAATGCGGTGGTTTCGATGACTTTAGGCCGTACCACTTTGGTGTTGATAATATCGGCTTGCAACTGCATGAGCAGGTTGTTGGCAGAGGCTCCACCGTCAACCCTGAGTTCTTTCGCCTTCATACCTGTGTCTTTTTCCATCACGTTGAGCACATCCATGGTTTGATAGGCAATCCCTTCCAGCGCTGCTCTTGCAATATGGGCACGGGTGGTTCCCCTGCTGATACCCACCATCAGGCCTCTGGCGTATTGATCCCAATAGGGAGCGCCCATGCCGGTAAAAGTAGGCACGAAAAACAGATCGCCGCTGTCCTCTACCTGACGGGCCAGGGCTTCCACATCGGACGAAGATTTGATAATCCCCAGTCCGTCGCGCAACCACTGCACTACGGCACCACCAATGAAAATACTTCCTTCCAGTGCGTAAGTGGTTTTGCCGTTGATTTGCCACGCGATGGTGGTAACCAGGTTGTTTTTGGAAATAAAGGGTTTTTCTCCGGTATTGAGCAGCATAAAGCAACCGGTACCGTATGTGTTTTTCGACATTCCCTCTTCGGTACACATCTGCCCGAACAATGCAGCCTGCTGGTCGCCGGCTATCCCTGCAATGGGCACCTTGGATGCGAAGAAGGTTGTATTGGTATGGTCATACACCTCGCTGGAAGATTTTACCTGGGGCATCATGGCTTTGGGAATATCCATCAGTTTGAGCATATCATCATCCCAGTCCAGTTTTTTAATGTTGTACAACATGGTACGGCTGGCATTGGTAACATCGGTGATATGCGTGCGACCCTGGGTAAGTTTCCACACGAGCCAGCTATCTACCGTGCCAAAAGCGAGTTCTCCGCGGCTGGCTTTCTCCCGGGCACCTTCTACATTGTCAAGAATCCATTTGATTTTGGTTCCACTGAAGTAGGCATCAATTACAAGACCTGTCTTTTCACGGATGGTTTCGGCCATTCCTTTGTTTTTCAGCTCATCGCAGTAACCTGATGTGCGGCGGTCCTGCCAGACAATAGCGTTGTAGACCGGCTCGCCGGTGCGTTTGTCCCACACGATGGTGGTTTCACGCTGGTTGGTGATACCAATACCTGCCAGATAGGTTCCATTGATACCTATTTTGGACATGGCTTCCGCAGCTACAGATACCTGCGATGACCAGATTTCGTTGGTGTCGTGCTCTACCCAGCCTGGCTTGGGGAAAATCTGTTGAAATTCTTTTTGTGCTACCGAGCGGATGTTTCCTGCTTTATCGAAAAGCAAAGCGCGTGAGCTGGTAGTTCCCTGATCTAGTGCTAAAATAAATTTTTCCATGTGTGTGATTTTATAAAGGTTTTTGAAAAAGGCTTTAGGTAAGATTTTATTTGGATTTGAGGTGTTCGCAGCAAACATAGTTGTTGGCCATGGCCAGAAATTCTGCCACCTGTTTCTCTTCCCATGCTTTGTCCTTGCCCAGTTCTTTGGCAACAATGGAGGCAACTACCGGAGCAATGCGCATGGTTTCGGGTGCATCGAGAAACAAACACCTTATGCGGCGGGCCAACACGTCTTCAAGGGTTCGGGCCATCTCTTCCCTTACCGCCCATACCACCTGGGCCCTTGAAAGCTGCAGCGACTCGCTGAGCAATTCATCAAGCCCCTGTTCTTTTTGTGCCAGTTCAAGAATCTTTTCTTTGTCGGTACCATAAACGTACAAAGGATCATTAAGGTCAACATCCTTTTTGTAGCCGTGGATTTTGAATTTTTTGGTTTTGGATTCGGTTTTCTGCCAGCTCTTTACTTTTTCTACTTTTTCTACCATATCCTGCGCCATCCGGCGGAATGTGGTCCATTTGCCGCCTACCATGGTAAAAAGATGAGAGTCGGATACCACAATTTTATGGCTGCGCGAAATTTCTTTGGTTTTGGAGCTTCCTGCCTTGGGCGCGGCAAGGGGTCGGAGACCGGCAAAAATGCTCAGCACATCTGAGCGTTTAGGAGCCTTGGTCATGTATTTTCCTGCAGTGGCGAGAATAAACTTAATCTCTTCTTCCAGGGCTACCGGCTCAAGAGAGGCATCCTCAACGGGGGTGTCTGTGGTTCCTACAACCACTTTATTGTG
>SLPR01000421.1 GCA_007131895.1 Bacteroidales bacterium
CTGACCTGACAAATCAGGCTCTTTTTGTAGATTTGACCCTGCAAACCTTCAATACTATCACTTTAACAAGGAAAATTATCGCTTTCTTTGTTTGGTCAATTATCTGATACACAGTGGTTAATGTTTGTCCTGCCTGCTGGTCCTCTCCAAATTCTTCATAATACCCTCTGTTTTCCTTAATTTTCCTTAAAAAAATGCTTAGGTTTGTAATGCAAATCTAAATGAGAGGGCTATGAACAATCTGGTATACCACAAAGACGACACCATCTGCGCCCTGGCAACTCCTGCCGGTACAGGTGCCATCGCTGTTCTGCGCGTTGCAGGCAGTCAAGCTTTTACTATTCTCGGCACAATATTTCACCCCTATGGCGATACGCAATTTGATGCTGTGGAATCGCACAAAGTGGCGCTGGGCAAACTTATGGATGGCGAAAATCCAGTGGACGAAGTGCTGGTGACCAAATTCGTGGCACCCCATTCCTACACGGGAGAGGATGTGGTGGAAATTTCCTGCCACGGCTCGTGGTACATCCAGCAGGAAATCCTGCGCTTACTCATGGAAAACGGCTGTCGCATGGCCAGCCCGGGCGAATTTACCCTGCGTGCCTTCCTCAATGGTAAAATGGACCTCTCACAGGCCGAAGCCGTGGCCGACCTTATTGCTTCCAACTCGGCCACCTCTCATACCATCGCCTTCCGCCAGATGCGCGGACATTTCTCCAAACGCATCCAGCAACTGCGCCAGCAACTGCTCGACTTTGCCGCCCTCATCGAACTGGAGCTGGACTTCAGCGAAGAGGATGTGGAGTTTGCCAACCGCGAAAATCTCATCGAACTGCTGGATACCATGAGCACCGAACTCACCCTGCTTATCGAATCCTTCGCCATGGGCAACGTGCTCAAAAACGGAATCCCCGTGGCCATTATCGGCAAGCCCAATGTAGGGAAATCTACCCTGCTCAATGCCATCTTCAACGAAGAAAAGGCCCTCGTGTCCGATATCCCCGGTACCACCCGCGATACCATCGAAGATGTGCTGGTCATCAATGGCGTGTCGTTCCGCTTTATCGATACCGCAGGATTGCGCGACAGCGACGATACCATCGAAAGTATGGGCATTGAGCGCACCTACGAAAAAATCAGGCAGGCATCCATCATCCTCTATATGTTTGACGCCGCCACCCCCCAGGAAGAAATCAACGAGACCATCACCGAATTCCGCGAGAAAATCGACGACGACGAAAAACAACTCATCCTTATCGCCAACAAGATCGACCTGCTGGAAGAGATGCCCCACAACTTCAAAAGCCTCGTGGAACTGGAAACCATCTTCGTCTCCGCCAAACGCAAAGAAAACATCAACATGATCAGCGAGAGCCTGCTCCGATCCGTGAGCGTAGGGGTGGAAGAAGCCAACCAGAGTGTGGTAGCCAGCAGCCGCCATTACCAGGCCCTCATCGAAACGCTCAAATCCCTCGAAATGGTACAGCAGGGTGTCCACCAGAACGTCAGTGGCGACCTGCTCTCCTCCGACCTGCGCGCCGCCCTCCACCACCTGGGAACCATCACCGGCGAAATCACCAACGACGAACTGCTGGGGAATATATTTGGGCGGTTTTGCATTGGGAAATAGTTGAAAAAAAGCGGTTTCCAGGCAATTTTATGTTTCAACTGTCACAAAGTGAGTGGGATAGTTTGCAGTCGCAAATTGCGACCTCAAAAAGAAGAACTTTACCTTATGTTTTTACCGGGCAGGGAGTAGCTATGCACTTTTGCATCCTATGTAAGTGGTAAATTATCAGGGAGTAATTTTGTTGTCACTGATTTAACCCGTAAGCTCCGGTTTTTCCGTTAAATATGCATGCAGCAAAACAGCTCCCTTCATTCTGATGGCAGACTCATGCACTATGCGGGTGATACAACGGGTGCGGATCATATCTGACAACTTTTCACCGAAAAGATCATACTTCTCAAAAAGTGCATACGTTTCAGGTTTACCTGCATTGTACTCTTTCCTGACCTTTTTCGCTTCGGTAGCGTTTATTTTCATGGCCAACTGCACAAGCATTTCCAATTGCTGCCGATACAATATCCATCCGTTGGTATTGGCCAATAGCAGGTCGGGTGGAGCCAAAGGTTCTTTTGGGGGAGCCAGGATCTTTTTCAGCTGCCTCTTTCCGGTATGCCAGGGAAACAGTGTCAACAACATTAGAATCTGATTGAAGTCCCTGCAGTCAATCATCTTCAGGCATTCGGCAAATGGCCTTTTCATCTCATGCTTGTCGGGGGATGCCGAGAAATAGATTATTTCTGTTTCATGGTTTTGTTCCAGGTAGACAATATGATGCCATGCACAATTTTCGTTTTCACACATTTTTATGTGTTCATTGTATTCTTCCTGCAATTTTTCGAAGAGCCCATCGCCAGGATGGAGCTGCCCATAGAATTCTTTAATATGTTGCATATTTTTTCAAAAATTGGTTTGTGCAAATGTAAACCACAGCCCTGCCAAACCATGGCGTAGGTACAACTTGTGATGTCTTTTTTTAGAGGGTCAATACGCCGGGGATTTTATGTTTTTGAATTGCAATAACAAATCCCGAAAACCGGCAATTATGAGCAGCCGGAAATTAAGGAAATCATACTGATGTAAAATAAATACGACACCCTGACGCATTTTGACTTAGGCACCTTTTACCTTTGCTCTAAAACAATAATACTTTGAAAAATTTAAAAGCCAAAATATTTATTCGATGCTGTAAAAAAGAGGGTTGCCGGTTAGCTGGGGCTTTATGAATAGATGGAGAAAAAGTTAGAAAACAATTATATTGTAGTCCTGCACGTCAACTTCCTGGCTGAGTATTCCGAATACGAAACTGATAAGTATCTTAAGAAACAGCAAGCCTTTCCCCGTTTAATTCTCAACGCGCGTAAAAAAATATCAACAGTACGACACGAATTGGCGGACTTGAAAATTAACTTTGACTCAAAATAAGTAAAAATGAAAGCTTGAACCCACTCCGAAAACTTGTTTACGGTAAATTCGTGATAATTCACTGTTTTTAATTATCTGAATATCAGACATTAAAATTAGTGTAAATCAGTGTAATTTGTGGATAATGGACTTTTTGGATTGGACTCAGGCTTCAGAGTAGGTTAATGTTAAATAAAAGCTATGGAAAAAGAAATTACAAATTTTGAGCTTCGATATGATGGGATGTATCATATTGAATGGACCGAAGGGGATAAAGTTAACAAGTGGTATATACATGTAACTATACCTGACATCCTGAGAATGTTGGAAATCGAAGGATTAACATATGAGGAGCTTAGCAAACCAGCGTATCGATATTCTCCCATAAAATTTAAAAAGGTTAAATTAAGGTACACTTTAGAAGATGGTTATATCCTGGCATATGGCTTTTTTGATGAATTTTTGGGGAATACACTTACAGAAAATTTCACTGTTGAATTGTTTGCCGGGGACACTTTAAAGAATCACAAATATGAAACAATTTTAGGAAATGTTGAATTGGTGGACGATAAGGAAAATGAATTAAATCGATGATGTGAAAAAGAGTGCTTTGTTTATGCTAAGGGTTTGTGAATAAATTGAGAGTAGGCGGGATAACAATTTACCCTTCCTGAATAGACCGGGCATATGTTAAACTTAAAACAGATAAAATATGCCGAAAATCATAAAAATAAATACGTTTGCAATATAAATTGTTTATTTTTGGGCCGGGAATGCAAAACACGAGAAATTGTGTTGTAACGAAAGGAAGAAAAACAGCAAAAGGGAAAAATTAGACAAGTATTTTCATTTCTGGTAGGGTTAAGAAAATTATGAGCAGTCTCTAAAAGATGAGTGCTGCATTAATGCAGGTATAAATTGTTTTTGAAACAGTGCTTTAGGTAGAATGAAAAACATACTTAGGTTTTCTTCA
>SLPR01000218.1 GCA_007131895.1 Bacteroidales bacterium
AAGTGCCTGCAGGGATATGCAGGGTTTTGGTGTAAATATAGACATTGGTGGTCTTATCCATCTGTGCTTCAGGAAAATCTGCCGGGTCGGCATTGTCCCATCCGGGGAAGTTTCCTGTCATGTAAGCATAAGCATCTTCACCGGGTTCAAAACCACCGTAAGGCAGCATGTTAACAGTGAAAGTAACTTCGTAAATGCCGATAAGCTCAAGGGTTACTTCTTCGGTTACACTGGCACCAGCAACTACTATGGTTCCGGTTACGGGTTCGTAGTCTTCACGTTCTACGTGGTATTCGTAGGTGCCATTGGTTCTGCTGAATACATAAACGCCAGCATCGTACTCCTGGCCGTCAAAAGTGATAACAGCATCTGCAATCGCTGCACCATCAGCATCTTTCACTTCGAATGTAATGGTATGGAAAATAACCATCGGAAGTTCAATAACAGGCGTAATCAGCCAGTTGTCGGGTGTAAGTTCGCCTGCATCAGAATCATACGACTGACTTCTCATATGTGCGGTAATGGAATAATCCTGTTCCACAACAATTGAGTAATACCAGTTAAAGCCGTCATCGTCAAGGTCTATTGCCAACCAACCTTCAGGCAGCCATTCGTCATCATAGTCAGGAATTTCTTCTTCCAGGGGGTCGAAATCCGGAACACCACCCATGAAGTCTTCATGGAAAATAATGTCAGGAGTTTCCAGAGATTCTTCCACACCTTCAATTCTTACATTGTCAATCACGATACGGTCCATATCGGTGCTGTTGTGGTGACGGAAAGCTACACGCACATGGTGTTGTTCAAATTCAGAAATCTCAACCATGCGGGGCTGGTATTGCCAGTTGGGAATGTCGCTGCTGAGGGTTTCCTCAAATACCATTACATAGTCTAATGTATCGAAAGGCTGATCTGCACTTTCCAGGGCGGCAACCCATACACTGTAGTATTCTTCGCGATATACAGCTTGATTGGCTGTAGAGGCCACATCCCATTTGAGGTAGATGTGGTCATACACGTCAGGAATTTCCTGCATCACTACGTTGATAAACAGGTTGTTGTCAACCACGCTGAAAGAACCTGAAGAAGGGAAGTACAACGTTTTGTTTACTTCATAGTTGTAAAAACCGGGAGTCAAATCAAAAACATACTCGTTGGGTGCAAAGGTTTCATCATTGATGGTGATAACCGCATTCGGCAGAAGATCACCCTCCTCATCAAGAATGGTAAAAGTAACGGTATATTCAGGGTCATCACCTCCGGAAAGGGTTACATTAACCATTACATCTTCATCATCCACTTCAAAGGTGCCTGATGCAGTAACAAATCCTTCTTTCTGAACAAAGTACTGATACTCTCCGGGGAAGAATTCGAATTCTGTTTCTCCTGCATCGTACACCACATTGTTGATGGAAACCACTTCAGTGCCATCGGCATCTGTAATGTTGAAGTTTACAGCAAAGGGATCAACAATTCTGAAGTCATCAAAATAAAGTGTTGCTCCGGTGGCAGTACCTTCAGCATCTTTGGTAATCTGGAAGCTGTCGAAATAGAAGTTTGCTCCCTCCATTTCACCGTTACCGTTTACCCAGCCCACAACGTTTTCGGGGTTGTTATAGTCCCATGTAATGCGTTTCCAGCCAACCCAGTCAATGGTATGCCAGGTAGAGCCTTCCAGTTGTGGGATGCCGTCGCGGGTCATAAAGCGGAAGCGGTTTCCCGAGCCGTCACCATAAACGAAAACTTCCAGTGCCTGTCCGGGCTGGAATCTTCTTTCGGGGGTGTTGGCAGTGCCTGCTGGCATGTGCTGCCTTACCAGGTGGGTGGGGGTGCCCTCATAATCGATGTCGTTGTTCCACTGGATGGCAAGTTTCATAGAACCGGTACTTCCCGTAGCAGGGTTAACAATTACAGTTTCGTGCGCGCGGTAGGTAATCAGGTTGCCTTCGTTATCTTCCAGCACGATACCTGCAGTACTTCCGCTACCTTCGGGGGTCCACCATAAATCGATTCCTATCTCAAAGTCATCAATATAGGTAAAGTTGGGGTTTCCGTCTTCTTTTGCCTGGGCAAAAGTTTGCATAATGCCTCCCATTACGAAGAACATCAGCATCATCAAAGTTGTAATTTTTCTTTTCATAACAATTGTTTTTTTGTTTGTAAATATGGTTTGTTTAAGGGTTAACCGGTGCTTCGGCAAGCGCAGCGACCGCAAGGGAACTCAGCAAGAAGCTTGGCTTTCCCTGAGTGGTATGCCGGGTGCTGGCAGTGTATAAACCAACACCCGGCATGAGAATTATTCAATGATTTGAATCTTCTTGTGTAAAATACCATTTTCCGTCTGGATCCGCAGCAAATAAAGTCCGCGCGGGTAATTTCCTGTCTCAAAGGTATGCAAATAATCATCTACCCGGACAGTTGCCACATTTCTTCCGGTAATATCGGTAACAGCAATGTAATCAATGAGATAATCAGACTCAATGTTGATTTGTGAACGTGCAGGGTTGGGAAATACCCTGGTGCCATACTCAGCCAGGTTGGCTATACCTGTTCCCAGCTTAAAATGGGCAATAAGGGCAATGTCTTCCGCAGGCATCAAAAAGCTATACATGGTGCTTGTGCTCACCTCCTCATCCTCTTCATTGGTCCAGCGCAGGAAGATATAATTGTCTGCCGGTGCTGCCGTGGCATAGATGGTTTCTCCTGCTTCATAGGTGCCCTCTCCGTAAACGGCGCCTCCCTCTTCGGGCTGTGCGGTGAGGGTAACGGCATAGAATTGAGGTATCTCTTCGTAAACTGCGGTAAGTTCATAGTTGTTTATGGCGGGCATGGGGAAAGTATACTCCTGCTCTTCGCTCATAATGTCGCCATCGCGGTTTCTCCAGTGGAGGAATTCGAAACCCTCATTGGCGGTGGTCGAGACAGTCACCACTTCGTTATGGAAATAGCTTCCCTCACCCTGGGTTGTACCGGCATCTTCGGGGCTCACTTTCAGCACCAGGTTGTAGGTGGCAGGTACAAAATGAGCGGTAAGGCTCAGGTTGTTGCCGGGCATGTTGAAAATGTAAGTGGCAGAAGTGCTCACCTGGTTTCCATCGGCATCTGCCCAGTTATCGAAGGCAAACCCTGTGGCGGGAATGGCCGTTACGGTTACTTCCTGACCTGCTGCGTATTCTCCTGCTCCTGTAACTTGTCCGCCATCTTCGGGGGTGGCATCGAGTGTAAGGGTATAGGTAGTTGCTGCTCCCACTTCAAATTTGTCGAGCATGAGCATGTAATCGTCATGGGAAACATACTGAATGGCAAAGCGATAGACCTCTCCTGCATGGTCGCCCAGGAAATAGTTATACTGTGTCCATTGATCCGGAACTTCAATGTATTCTCCTTCTGAGATAACAGTGAAGTTTTCGGGGTCGAACTGGAATGTTTCACCATCATCCAGCGAAATGAGTACCCTGATTCTCTCGGGTCCAAAAGGATCTGTCTCGATAGATTTGGCATAGAAGCTCAGCTGGGTAATTTCGGTGGCTTTCAGCTGGGGAGAAATGAGCCATTTGTTTTCATCGGTTTCCTGCGACATCATGGCAATAAGGTACTTGTCGCCATCCACGGGAGGATGATTTCCATCAATGGGAGGAGTGGTCTCTTCGGGGTTCATTACCTTGAAAGCATAGGGTTCTCCGGAGCCGGGGAAGGTGAATCCCTGTGGGTTCCATGTCACGTCACCCTCCACATCCACGGTAATCCAGGGAAACAGGTCGGTGGTGAAATCATCATAGCCCTGCCAGTTTTCAAACAGGGTAGTGGGGTATTGTACTTCCTCTCTTTTTACAAAATGGAGGTGGTCGAAATGGATAATGCCTGATTCGGCACCACCGTCGGCATAGCGCATGTGGAAGCCGTCCATATAGAAGTTGGCACCATTCAGCTCGCCGTTGCCGTTCA
>SLPR01000546.1 GCA_007131895.1 Bacteroidales bacterium
AGCCTGGCATCTGGGTGTTGCCAAAGATGCCGTGTTGCCAACCTATAACAAGGCGAATCCTTTTGCTGATGCAATAAGATCTCAGGGCTTTACACGAGAGCAGTTTCAGGAAATATTTCTTAATGCGGATAAAAAACACTGGGAAAGCTTTCTTGGTATCCCGGGAAACACCACCATAAACCTCTACACCCGTTCTGATGCTTGCGGTGCCGCAGAAATCTGGGCAAAATACCTGGGTAAAAATCAGGAAGATCTTCATGGGATTGGTGTCTTTGGAGATCCGGGAATTGCAGAAGTAGTGAAAAACGACCGGCTTGGCATGGGCTACAATAATATCGCTTTTGCTTTCGACATCAATTCGCGTCAACTTTTTCCGGGCCTGGGTATCATACCCATAGATGTGAACGGCAATGGGAAAATAGACCCCGGGGAAGATTTTTATGATGATTTGGATCAACTTATGACCGCCATTGCTCAAGGACGTTACCCTTCCCCTCCTGCACGTGAGTTGTATTTTGTTTCCAATGGATATCCCCAAAACGTTGCTGCTGCTGAATTTCTGAGGTGGATTGTAACCAAAGGACAACAGTTTGTGGCTGAGGCAGGCTATGTTGTCTTGTCAGCAGATGCCCTTGCCATCCAGCAGGAAAAATTGGAACCAACTACTTCAGAGAACTGAAATTTGAACCTTTCCTGGTTAGAAAGTTGATTTCTTTCGAGCCTGTTGCTAACATGCACCCCCTGTCATAAACAAAGCAATTGTACAGAATGGCAACTACAATAACGTATTACAAGCTGAGGAAAATCAAAGACCGTATAGTAAGTGGGTGGGTAAAAACCATGGTAGGGTTGGTATTGCTGCTCCCGGTGGTGATTGCCATAAGCCTTTTATCCAAATCCTGGTTGATTCTCGGGCATAGTGGTTTATCCGAATTGTTGTTTTCATCTGTATGGCGGCCATTGGCTGGTGAATTTGGGTTCTGGCCTTTTATCATAAGTTCAGTATGGGTCACCTTCCTGGGGTTGATATTTACAGCCCCCATATGCCTGTTGTCGGCCATTTATCTTACCCAATACGGATCGAAACGTTTATTGGGGATGATGCAGCCAGTTATTGATATCCTGGCAGGGATACCTTCAGTCATTTACGGAGTGTGGGGGATATTGCTTATAGTTCCGGCCGTGGGCAGTTTTCTTGCTCCTCTTTTGGGAATAGAAACATCTGGATTTAGTATCCTGGCCGGTGGATTTGTATTAGCCGTAATGCTTATTCCATTTATCCTTAATATCCTGATAGAAATTTTCAGAACGGTTCCGCGCGATTTATTTGAAGCCTCGCTATCGCTGGGTGCTTCCAAATGGCATACTATCAAACATGTATTGCTTGGAAAGACCTTTCCCGGTATTATTTCAGCCTTTGGGTTGGGTTTGTCAAGGGCCTTTGGCGAAACCATTGCCGTATTAATGGTGGTAGGAAATGTAGTTGCCATCCCCAAAACCATTTTTGATCCGGGATATCCCTTGCCTGCGCTCATTGCCAACAATTACGGAGAAATGCTTTCCATTCCTATGTTCGACTCGGCGCTTATGTTTGCCGCATTGCTGCTGATGGCCATTGTTATCCTTTTTAATATATTCTCGAGGTGGGCAATAATCCATTTTGAGAAAAAACAATAAATATATCTGTTATGATGTGGTGGAGAAAATTTGAAGAACGCTTGTTCTATGTCCTGATGATCTTCAGTACAGCCTCTTTGGTAATACTATTGCTGGTTATATTGTTGAGTATTTTCCTGAAAGGAGTACCTTACCTTAGTTGGGAAATGGTAAGCCAGACCCCAAAGGGTGGATATTACTTTGGTCGGGAAGGGGGGATTCTCAATGCCATTGTTGGCTCCTTGTATTTATCGGCAGGTGCAGTTTTTCTGGCCCTTGTGTTTAGTTTGCCGCTTGCACTGGCCATGAACATTCATATGAGAACCTATAAACGAACATTGCATGTCATTCGTTTTGTGCTTGACCTTTTATGGGGCATACCCTCAATCGTATATGGTGCTTTCGGTTTTACCTTAATGATTTACCTGGGAATCAAAGCCAGTCTATTAGCAGGTATCATCACTGTGGCCATTTTTATTCTTCCCATTATGGTGCGGGCCATGGATGAGGTGATGAAAAACGTACCTGTCACCTTGCTGGAATCTGCCTTCTCTCTGGGTTCCACCAGGACCGAAGTAGCCTTTAAGGTTATGCTCCGCCAAACCTTGCCCGGTATAATAACGGCTGTATTGCTGGCATTTGGCCGTGGTATTGGCGATGTGGCTTCGGTACTGTTTACTACAGGATATACCGACAATATTCCCACTTCTCTATTTCAGCAAACCGCAACACTACCCCTGGCCGTATTTTTTCAGCTGGGCTCACCCATCCCTGAAGTGCAAAACAGGGCTTATGCTGCCGCAGTGATACTTACACTGATTATCCTGATTATCAGCATTGCCACTCGTTTGCTGGGGCGAGGGTATAACAAAACAAGAATTAATTAAATCAGAAAATGGAAAAATCGAAGATATCTATAAGGGATCTGAACCTTTATTTTGAGAAACAACATATCCTTAAGAATGTAAACATCGAAATTCCCGAAAACCAGGTAACCGTGATCCTGGGGCCTTCGGGTTGTGGCAAAACCACGCTGATGAAAACCCTTAACCGCCTTGTGGACCTGCATGATAATGCCAGGTTTAGTGGCAGTATATTGTTTGAAGGTATAGATATCCTGCACCCTGCTACCGACCTGGTGCATATCCGCCAGAAAATGGGATTGTTATCTCAACGCCCTACTCCCTTGCCCATGAGTATTTTTGGCAATGTGGCCTATGGTTTAAAGTTGAAAGGTATCCGGCACAAAAAGAATCTTGCACCACTCGTGGAAAAGTACCTCAGAGAGGCCAACCTGTGGGAAGAAGTAAAGGACAGATTGAACGATCCTGCAATCCGGTTGAGTATAGGGCAGCAGCAACGGCTTTGCCTGGCACGCGGGCTGGCTGTTAATCCGGAGATTATCCTTGCCGACGAACCTACCTCGGCACTTGACCCCATTTCAGCCAGAATCATTGAAAACCAGTTTGTGGAACTCAAGAAGGATTATACCATTGTGCTGGTAACCCATGTGCTGAGACAAGCCAGGCGAATTGCGGATTACGTTGTATTTATGTACCTGGGCGATGTTGTTGAACAAGGCCCTGCAGAAGCGTTTTTCAATAATCCAACACAGGAGAAAACAAAGGAATACCTGGGAGGTGCTTTTAATTAGTCAATTGCGGCTGAGGTTGGTTCGCAATTTTAGGGATTACTCATATCCACAATTATGCAAATAAGCACAGGGAGGGTTCAACTGGATTTTTCTTCATGCTCCGGGCAATCAATCCTTAAATCAGTGGTTTCCAGTTTTATGTTCAGAAGATTGCAAAAATGCTCACCCCGGGGGTGGTTGGGCCGGTAATGCACGCAGGTATTGAGGAAAAAATCACAAATGCAATTTTTATTATGCCGAAAAGGCCTAATTTTGTTTTATGCAATACGTATTTTTTGTAGCCGCTTTTAATGCATTCTTTTTTGCCATGTTGGCCTTGCAAAAGAAGAACAAGGCAACTCACGACTGGGTATTACTGGGGTGGTTGATCTACCTGGGCTTTTTTACGGGGAGTTACAGTTTTTTCTCACACGATTATTTTGTTTCGTATCCACTTGCATCCAGCAGTTTCATTTCTCTGTTTTTGTTGCATGGCCCGTTTCTGTATTTGTATGTAAAATATCTTGTTTCAGGCAAAACCAGTTTTCAGCGCAAAGACCTGTGGCACCTTTTTCCCATTTTGGTGTTTAATGTTTATCTTGGAATTGCATGGTTTATTCCCGATGTTCACCAAAGAATTAGCCTTGA